>JAZDFP010000050.1:0-3134 GCA_043807745.1 Planctomycetota bacterium | reverse complement strand
TTCCGCACTCCGAACTATTTATCACCTGCCTTGTCATTCTACTGGAACTAAGGTGCCTGAGATTATAAAATCAATCCTGAAGGCAACTACTGACTATCAGGAAACAGAATCTGATTTATGCTGTGGCGGGGGCGGGCTATTTAGTTTTAAGTATCCCGAATTATCACACCAGATAGGGCAGGCAAGATTGAAAAGCATAGAGCATATAGCAAAGAGTAGAGATGACTCTAAGCCCTATGCTCTACGCTCTACGCTTACGGTCGTTACCAATTGTCCGGGTTGTATGATGCAATTGGAATACTTGCTATCCGCAAATAATATTAAGGATGTAAAGGTATCTCATCCGGTGAACCTGTTCCAAACATAACAATGAAATAGCAAAATGCAGGAATTCAAATGTATCCAGCAGAAATATTCAAGATTGTCATCTGCCCGAATGAAATCAGGCGGATTGACCCGGATTGATTCGGAAGGTAAAATGCCAAGTTATAATTCGGAAAATACTTGACTAATTCATTTGCTTTATTATAATAAAATATAAGACATTCCCCAAAAGGGATAATATTTTATGACAGCAAAAACCAGATGGCGAAGCCTTAGCGGAGTCCCGACTTTTACGTCGGGGCTAATAACGGCAATAGTGGTATCTGCATTGATTTATGTTATGGCATTTAACTATGGCGGTTGTGTTGGCAATAGTAGTAGCGGCGGTAACGTCATACAATGCTTACTTCCTGAAAGTAAAATCTTAATAGAAGACAATAAGTCAGTTAATATTAAAGATATCAAGGTGGGGGATAAACTAATCGGATTTGATGAAAAGACTTCTCAAACTAAATTAGTAAAAGTTATTAAGGTATTTAAACATAAGAATAAAGAAGGATATTACCGTATCTTCTTAGAAAATAATTGGCAATTAGAAATTACCGGTAACCACCCTGTATATATTGCTTCTGATATCTGTAAAAAAGCAGATAATTTGGAAGCGGGTTATACTCTATTTACTGAATGTGGATTGATAAAAATTGTTAAGATTGAATTTATACCAAAATCTTCAGTGGTTTATAACTTAGAAGTAAGCGATACTCATAACTACTTTGCTAATGGTATCTTGGTACATAATAAACCAGCGCCTCTTCCATCTATAGCAACCAATCCGGCTACTAATATAACCGGTAATTCTGCTACCTTAAACGGCAGAGTCTATCCGAGCATATATGGTACTAATATCTATTTTGAGTATGGAATTAGCACTACGCCTATTACCTACCCAATTAGCACAACTTCTCAAGCCATAAGCGGGACGAATGGGCTAGATGTTAATTATTATGTTGCGGTCACGTCTACTATAAACGGGTTATTATCAAATACACAATATAATTTTAGACTTAACGGAAGTTTCGTACTAACCTATGGGAATAATCTAACCTTTACCACCGAAGTGCCCGCGGCTGAGCCCCCGGCCGTTGATGACTATGTCTGGGTGGCAAATTGGGATTCTGCTTATGTCACTCGCATCAAGAAATCTGATTCTACCACGACCACGATTGCGGTGGAAAGTAACCCCCAAGGAGTCGCGGTAGATGCCAATTATGTCTGGGTGGCAAATGATGGTTCTAATACTGTTACCCGCATCCTGAAGGCAGATTTAAACACGACCACGATTGCGGTCGGAAATCAACCCTCTGGAATCGCGGTAGATGGAACCTATTGCTGGGTGGCAAATTGGGGTTCTGATAATGTTAGCCGCATCCTGAAGGCAGATTCCACCACGACTACGATTGCCGTGGGAAATAACCCCTTTGGAGTCGCGGTAGATTCCAATTATGTCTGGGTGACAAATCAGGGTTCTAATACTGTCACCCGCATCAAGAAATCCGATTCCACCACGACCACGATTGCTATGGGAGGTAATCCCCTTGGAGTTGCGGTAGACTGGACCTATTGCTGGGTGGCAAATTGGGATTTTGGTAACGGTAATACTGTCACCCGCATCTTGAAGGCAGATTCTACCACGACCACGATTACGGTGGGAAGTCTCCCCATTGGCACCGATGGAGTCGCGGTAGATGAAACCTATTGCTGGGTGGTAAATGATCGTTCTTCTAATGTCATCCGCATCCTGAAATCGGACCTAAGCACAATCAATATTGCAGTGGGAAGTGGTTCCATAGGAGTTGCGGTTGACTGGACCTATTGCTGGGTGCCAATTGGTTCTGGTGTCATCCGCATCCGGAAATCTGACTCCGCCACGACCAATATTACGGTGGGAAGTGGTCTCATTTCGCTGGGCGATATGACCGGCTATGCTTATGATAACTATGCCAGGGTGCCGTAGGAAGCAAAGAGAAAGAGTTATACTCTATGCTCTAAGTCCAGCACATAACTGACCATTTTGGGTAACCCAAGTAGAAGTTATGTGCTGGGCTATGCTTATGATAATTATTCCCGGGTTCCGTAAAACAATATCCCGATAGACTTTGTCGGGATGATAATTATTCAAGGGTGCCATAATGGACGAAGGACACTTGGTATATTCGGTGATATGTTCGGTTATGTTCGGTGGCACACACCGTCCGCGGTAATCCACTATCTAAGCCCATTTGAGCCCGTCATTTTCTGCCAGTTAGACCTCGTTTTGCTCGGTAACTTCCTTCGGACAGCACTATGCTTTGCATAGTGCTGGGTCGTATTAGATTTTTAGCCTATCGCAGTCCAGCACATAAGTTATGTGCTGGGCTGTTGGGATTCCATCTTTTGGCGCCGAAGCGCCATGGCGCCCTTATGGCGCTCAGAAATTCCATACGATAAATTAGGGTCATTTTAGATATTATTCTGATTATCTATTTTTCACACGCCGTTCTATTCTTTACGAAGCAGTAGCAAGTTTTGTTAGCTTCCCAGCCCGTTAGAAGCGAACACATCCAAATGAATAATCTTTTGAGTAAATCTAATTACTCGCTATTGGACGCTTCTAACGGGGCAAGTAGTAGTCTATTTTTTGCAGGGGGGTGGCGTCATCTTTACGCATAATGGGGGGCATCTTTATCACGGGGGGTAGTGATGGTATCCTCTCTGGATAGGTATGGTATCAACTATGGACGGGTATGGTATCCGCTGTGGATAGGTATGGT
>JAZDFP010000049.1:0-2098 GCA_043807745.1 Planctomycetota bacterium | reverse complement strand
ACTAGGATAAAAAATACAGTAATTCCAATAATATTAACCTTTTTAGGCATTTCTATCTCCTTTTTTCTTATCCGCTATAGTCTTACATATATTCTTATTTTCTATTTTATAATAAATCCGCCTCAATGCAATCGTTATTTACCTTCTTTAATCTTGTTTGGATAAGTTGATTTTTTAAGTTTCTGCCTTAGAATATAGAGACACTTTCCAGACCAATCTGGACAATGTACCTTAGGCACGCTGGAAACTGTCTTTTCTAAAATTTTCCTGTTATGAAAAAGCCGGCCACCTCTGGCAAGGAAGATTCAAAAGCAAGATTATCGTTAAAGACAGGTACCCGCTTGATTGTATTCAGTATATTGAGTTTAATCCGGTAAGGGCTAATATGGTTAAAACTGCTGCGGAACTAAAAATACACTGCCCATCTTGAGACAGAGACAGTTTCCCCCTGCCTGCCGGCAGGCAGGGATTGCTACGGTAAGCGTCGGCTATTCGCTTATTTCCCGGTTTGAGTTTGTTTTTCTTCCAACTTATCCAATCGAACCTTCAGTCCATCAATCTCAAGTTGCTGAGCCTTAATAATATCCTGCTGTTCCTGAATGGCATTTACCAGGATAAACGACAATGCATGCCCCTGATAATTCTTAAAATCACTAATCTGCACTCCGCCAATTGTTCCCTTGCTAGTCTCAACCATATATGGAGCTATTGGTTCAACCTCTTGGGCCACAAAACCAATATGAGTACCAGTACCATCATATCCTTTACCACCGAGACCATTATATTGATAAGTGTGTGGTTTCAGTTTCATAACGATATTAAGTCCGTCAGTAAAATCGGAAATGTTCTTTTTTATTCTTTTATCAGAAGAGATAGTCCAAGTATTTGATGTCGGCTTGGCTGCGGAGTCGGTATAGAGCTGTAGTTTATAGGTAGTGGCCGGCCCCCCGATGCCGACGTTGCCGCCGTTGAACGTGAATGAACCGCCGGTGTTGAAGAAGAGAGAAGTGCCGGTCTTTACAATAAAGTAGTTATCATCAACGCCATAGTTAAAATGAAGATATCTGTCTGAGGCCGAATAGATATTTCCATTTGTCACAGCTAGGTTGCCGCCGGTCAGAGTTAATTTATGACCCGGACTCGTCGTCCCGATGCCGACGTTGCCGGCTTCTGTGAATGTCACTCTTTCACCACCACCGCCAGAAGTACTCCAAAAACTTAAGTCATTGCTCCACCCACGCCTATAGATATACCATCTGTCGCTTCCTCCGCTACGAAGTATTATACCACTATCTGAAGTTACCGGCGTATTTAATCTTATCATAGCTGCTCCTGATCCACCTGTAGCATCTATGTCTAATTTAGTGCCCGGGCTCGTCGTCCCGATGCCGACATTCCAAGTAGTATTAGTGGGATAAAGTGAGGTTCCGGTCTGATTCCAATAGACACCCCCGCCACCTCCCGCCGTTGGCCAATTACCTGCTCCATCGCATACCTTTATCTGACCATCAGTAGAATTATAATACATTGTACCTCTGGTAGTATTATTGCAGGGTGTTACCGGTGAAGAATGCGGATAAAGTTGCAATTCATTATACACTCCATACGGACTGGGATAATAGGTGGTGATGGTTATAGATTCTTCGCCAAAACCCAAAGAGAATAAAGCAAAAATAAAAAATATGGCAATTATAATAATATTAGTATGTTTACGCATATCGTATCTCCTTTTTATTCTATTGAAATTCAGGTATATTTTATAATAAATCCGCCTCAATGCAATCGTTATTTACCTTTCTTAATATTTTGCCTGAATAAACTGATTTTTCAGGTTTCTGGCTGATTTAACCTGGACCTTGATATAATTATCCGTATGGCCTTCCCAGTACCCTTTACTTTTTTTAGATTGAAAATATTGTTTCAGAAGTGATTTGATTAGTGGGAGTTAGCTAAAGCGTCGGTAGCCTCTAACGTCGAAAGAATAAAAATCGGCCGGCAATGTACCAGGGCCAAGCAATATCTATAGAAGGAGGGCATTCGACTTTGATTTTTACATAACCTCTCAAAAAAATTATTATAATCATTCACCGCCGCCACC
>JAZDFP010000048.1:0-12801 GCA_043807745.1 Planctomycetota bacterium | reverse complement strand
CTTTGTGTTCTCTGTGTCTTTGTGGTGAAAATCCCGTGTTAATCTCGTGGTTTAATAAGGAGGTATTTTATGGGTAAAAAAAGATCGGTAATGATACTGATTGGCATGTTATTCATTGCTTATGTTACTACATTTAATTATTTCGGTTGTGGCGGTGGAGGCGGTGGAAGCGGCAGCAGCAACCCACCTGCGCCATCTGCACCGTCAGTAACAACCCAGGATGCTATCGATATAACAATTAATTCCGCTAAATTAAATGGAACGGTTAATCCTAATGGTAAGGATATTACTTTTTGTTATTTCAGATATGGGGTAACTGCCGGTTATGGGAATGTGGCGTCTGTTACTCCTTACCCCGGTAATGGCACGAGTCCTGTTGCTGTCACTGCCACTTTGACCGGATTATTATCAGAAACTACCTATCACTTCAAACTCGCAGCGGCTTCATCCGCCGGGACATCCTACGGTGTTGATAAGTCTTTTAATACAGTAACACCTACCGGTTCACCGGCTCAGGTAACTTTACCCAATCCGGCAAGCGGAACAATAAGTGCTTCAATTACTACTCAAGTCTACTGGGCTTCTGCCAGTGGCGCATCTTCTTACGATGCCTATTTCGGCACGAGCGCCACACCGCCGAAGGTCGTAACAGCGACTACTGCAACAAATTATAATCCGGGCACACTCTCTTATAGCACTACTTATTACTGGCAGATTAACTCAAAGAATTCTGTCGGCACAACACCGGGAATTATCTGGAATTTCAGCACAAAAGCGCCACCACCACCGACCTGCTTCACCAATCCGGCGGATAATATCACTACTGTTTCAGCCAGATTAAATGGTCAGGTCAATCCTAATGGACCGGATGTTACCTCCTGTTACTTTGATTATGGGACTTCTACATCTTATGGAATTAGTGCAACGGTTGCTTCTCTTCCTATAACCGGCACAAGTCCTATTCCTGTTACTGCAACCGTGAGTTCATTATCAATATCTACCACGTATAACTTCAGGATTGTAGCAACCAATATTGGTGGAACAATCAATGGGAATAATCTGATATTTACTACCGGCGCGCCTGTTGGTTCACCACCGACCTGCACCACTAATGATGCTACTAATATCAATACTATTTCAGCCAGATTAAATGGCACGGTCAACCCGAACGGGCTTGATACTAATGCCTATTTTGAATATGGAATTTCCACAACTCCTGTCACTTATCCTATTAGCACAACTCTACAATTTATAGGTAACGGCACTATTAGTATTGCGGTTTCAACCATAGCCGCTAGTCTTACTCTAAATACCTCCTATAATTTCAGGGTGGTCGGAGTCAATTATTATGGCACAACCTATGGTGATAATCTGACATTTACCACCACCGCTGTGCCTCCGGCCGTGGATGACTATTGCTGGGTGGCAAATCAGAGTTCTAATAATGTCACCTGCATCACGAAATCAGATTCCACCACGACCAATATTGCGGTGGGAAATGGCCCCTATGGAGTTGCGGTAGATGAGACCTATTGCTGGGTGTCAAATTTTAATTATTTTAGTGTCACCCGCATCCTGAAATCAGATTTGAGCGCGACCCTGATTGTGGTGGGACTTTACCCAGTAGGAGTCGCGGTAGATGAAACCTATTGCTGGGTGGCAACTTGGGGTAGTGGTGTCACCCGCATCCTGAAATCAGATCCTGTCAGCGCGACCACGATTGCGGTGGGAAATGGCCCCTATGGAATCGCGGTAGACGCAACCTATGTCTGGGTGGCAAATTTTGATGATTCTAATGTCACCCGCATCCTGAAATCAGATTTGAGCACGACCACGATTGCGATTGCGGTGGGACGTGACCCGGTTGGAGTCGCGGTAGATGAAACCTATTGCTGGGTGACAACTCGGGACCCCGGTACTGTCACCCGCATCAGGAAATCAGATTCCATCACGACTACGATTGAGATCGGACCCGGAACTAACCCCTATGGAGTCGCGGTAGATAATACCTCTTGCTGGGTGGCAAATTATGGCGCTGGTGGTGGTGGTGGTACTACCGTCACCCGCATCAGGAAATCAGATTTGAGCACGACTACGATTGCGGTCGGGAATTCCCCATATGGAATCTCGGTTGACGGGACCTATTGCTGGGTGGCAAATTATGGTTCCAATACTGTCACCCGCATAACGAAAACGAACAACGCCACGGCCAATATTGCGGTGGGATCCCGCCCCTATTCGCTGGGTGATATGACCGGCTATGCCTATGATAATTATTCAAGGGTGCCACCGGAGTAGTAATTCTGGATGACGCAAAGGACGCCGAGAAAACCAGATCTACCACAAAGACACAAAGAAGAAGAACTAATTTATTCTTAGTGTCTTGGTGCCCTCGTGGTCCCGCCAAGACGGGATTACAAAATTTTCTTGCTAAAGAGCAATTGTCTGTCTCTATATTTGCATCGTGTGGAAAAATCAGATTTTGGGAATAATTTTAACAGGGAGTTTGTTTTAGTATATGAAAACTGTGTCAGCCAAAAATGATTCTTTTAGTGAAGCGCTTAATTATTCTGACAGCCTCTATAGAGCCGCCTATTATTTAGCAGGCAGCCCGGTAGAGGTTAATGATATGGTTCAGGAGGTTTATCTTAAGGCTTATACAAACTGGGATAAATTTAAACCGGGCACGAATTGCAAGGCCTGGCTTTTTACGATATTGCATAATAACTGGATAAACTGGTTAAATAAGGAGGCGAAAAAACCGGCGGCATTACCGCCGGAACAATTGGAATCACTGCCGGTAAAGGCGACTACTCCAGCCGTGGAATTAAGAACAGTGGTGGAAAAAATGGTTGGAGATGAGATTCAATCTGCCATAAAAAGATTACCAACAGAGTATATTGATACGCTAATAATGGCGTGGGTAGGTGAATTCTCGTATGCAGAGATTTCCGAGATATCAGGATGCCCGGTCGGAACTGTTATGTCGCGTCTACATCGCGCCCGGGTGCTGTTACGGGAATTCTTGAGCGAGTACAATAAGAAAAATAGTCCTAAATGAAAGGAAATACAATATGATGAATTGTGATGAAATAAACCAGTATATTTTAGGTTTTGTATCTAAAATACTCACCGAAAGAGAATTACGTGAATTTAATGAGCATATTGATTCCTGTATGACCTGCGCCATCAAGGTTATTTCCGAGCAAGAGTTAGACAAACTGATTAAGGAAAAAATGACAGATGGTATCCCGGTTGCACCTGACCTTAACGATAAAATCATTAAGAAGATAGAACAAACCCCGATATTAAAAATAACCCATCAGGATGGAAAAGAAGAATCCATAGTCCTGAAAGAACATCCTATTACCTTCGGTCGCGGCGCCACAAATACTATTGAGATACCTTCAGATGTTAAACTTTCGCGTGAGCACTGCAGGATTGAATATAAAGACGGCAAGTATGAGATAGTAGATTTAGACAGCAGTAACGGTATATATGTTAATAACCAAAAGGTAAAAAGTCATTGTCTCAATGCCGGCGATAAAATTCTGATAGGACAGACTAATATAATATTTGAATTGCCGGTGTTAAATAAAGCGGCAATAAATAAAGAGGTAATAATAGAAGAAAAGATATCACAACCTAAGACTCCACAACCATTTAAGTCTCCACAACCAGCGCCTCAAATTATAACTGACAAGAAACACATACCGCATCCAAGACAGATAAGTCCTTCTAACAGTGCGGCACCGTATGTTGCGGCTGCGGCTGTGGTATTGGCACTGATAGGTTTTCTTGTCTTACGGTCTCCCGATGATACTCACTATAAGAATATCGATAATCCGGAAAGATTCGACATCCCATCATCTTCAACCGAACAGTCGGCTAATTTACAACCTGAAATCAATAAATTAAATTCCGTTGTTAATTCTCTTAACAGCACATATCGTTATGATGAGGCATTGAATAAATGCAAGGAATTTGTACATCGCCATGATATTGAATTAGATGAAAACCAGAGAAATTATCTGGAAGAAAAAATGAAATCTCTGGAACAAGGATGCCGCAAAGAGAAAGATGCGAGAGAGGCATTACTTCGGCTGGAGAAGGAAATGGGAACCGTAACCGACCCGAAATCACTCAAATTTAAATACGATAGCCTTTACGCCACTTCATCAAACACAAGTCTCGGACCAAAGATAAAAGAAAGAATAGCGGTTTTAGAGGAATTAGAAAAGGCAGGCCCTTTGATGACCAACGATATTTCCTCGGGTAATTACGCCCGTGCGATTGACCGCTATTTGGCACTCCGTAATCGTTGCGATGATTTGACGATTCAGGCACTGATAACCAAAGAAATAGATTCCATCAATAATAAATCTAAAGCTGATTTCGAATCTATCATCCAGCAGGGCCAGGAACTGTTAAGTAAAAAGGATTATGAAAAAGCAAAAAGCTTATATATGTCCAATCTGCTTCGTTTCCGGGGAACGAGTTATTTGCTTCAATTAGATGCTGAAATCACATCTGTTAATAAATTTCTCGTCCAGGGATACGACAAGAAGAATATAGCCAAAAATGTATCTGAAAAGATACTTCTAGATGTTGCTGAATTAACCAGGAATTATGATTATAGGGGGGCAGTCCAGAAATCAAACGAGGCGCTCAAGATTATGGAAGGTTATTATCCCAAGGTAAGCGAGCCGCTTTCCGCAAAACTGCCTGATATGGAAAAGCAAGCTGCTCTTTTTGACAAGTTAGCCACCAGGATAGAAGGAAAGAATATTTCACTGCCGCGGCTTAACTTGAAAGGAACCGTCTCAAATCCTACCGGGAAGGAATTCAAGATTTCAGGAACGACGGTAAAATTCTCATCGTTGACTCCTGAAGAAATTTATACACTGTATAAAGTAACATGGTTGACTACTTCGGAACCTGAGGGAATAACCGTTTTCTGCCTGGAGCATAAACTTGTGGATTATGCCTTTGAGTCGTTGAATCTGCTGCTTCAGAAATCATCCAAACGAAAACCTGAATTAGACTCTCTTTTAGCCAGATATACCGGTAAGAAAGTGCCTCAAGATGGCTTTATTATTTATAAGACTAAATGGCTGACGCCTGATGAGAAGACAGTCATGGTAAATATAGAAAATGCCTCTAATCTGGCAAATAAGATTAAAACAACAAATAAACCGTCAGAATTAGAGAAGATTTGCCGGGATTTTGAGGGACTGGTTCAAGCCACGCCGTCTCAAGCGTCTGAATTTAAAGGAATTATTACCACGATACTTCAGCAGAGAGTTGAAGAATTCAAAGTGGCAATCCAGAAAAAACTGGGTAAAACTAACCTGGCAGTGTTAAGCCAGTTAAAAAAGGAACTCAATCAAAAGCGAAAAGAGGCATTAAAAGAAATTCGCGATGGTAAACCTGAACCACCTAAAGAAAAACCGCGATTAAGCAAGGAAATGGATGAGAAAATCAGATTGGTAAAAACACTCTGGGAAAAACCCGCAGAAAAAGCCATAGAGATAGATAAGTCCATCAATGATATCGCAGAGATGTTGAAAACGACGGGAAATGAATTAGGAAAATATACCGTTAAACCCAAGGACAAAAATAATGAAAACGAATATGATGAGTCCGATATTGCGGAAGAGCCTGATATGATTGAAGTTTTGGTGAGTAGTTCCAGTATGAACATCAGAAATTTCCCGCTGAATAAAACAGAACTCAGGCAGATAGAATATAACCAAAAGATAATGAAATTGAATGAGGAAAATAGAGTAGCTGATACGACAGAAAAGGAGATGGTGCGGATAATAAATGAATACCGCATTATGATGGGGTTACAAGCCTTAATGATTAATGACAGTTTAACACGAGCGTCACATAAACATAGTGAACATATGCTATCTGTAGGCCAGTTGGCTCACAATGGAATCGGTGATGGGACGCCTTCAAGCCGGGCTCAGGCTGAAGGGTATTCCGGTGCTGTCGGAGAAAACTGTGCTACTGGCCAGGGCGGACCGTTGGGATACTTTACCGCCTGGTATTGGAGTTATGGGCACCATCTGAATATGATTGGCGGCTGGCGCGTAATAGGAGGCGGAATTGCCGGTGACTACGCCACCACCATGTTTGGTAACTGAGGAGTCGGGGTGTTTCACTCCTGCAGGTCTATTGAAACCGTTGTTCATCCGTGCTTATTTGTTGCCTTAAATTATTGAGCGTCCTAATCAAAGTGGTTTAAAATCCCATTTCACATTTCGTACAATCATTACGAATAATTCCTCAAATCACTATAAAAAAATAATATTTTCTTATTAATATTTTCCAAGCCTTTTAACATATCCCATTCTAATACTATATATTGTATTTAATAGTCTAAGAAGAACTATGTATTGTGTTGTATAAAAACGTATAGAAATGATAAAAAATATAAAAAATATTATTAATAATAATTTTTTCTTGACAGGACGATAATATAGTGTAATAGAGTAGGATAATATCCCATGAAGTGGGATAATATCCCGTAATGGTTCGGGATTAGTTATTGAGATTTGTCATCATAAGTCCAGTGAGAGGGGCATAAAATAAAGGGATAATTCTATGTTCGTCGGTCAGTATGATTATACACTGGATAACAAGAAACGATTAGTCATTCCGGCAAAATTTCGTATCTCGTTATCTGACATAATGTCCTTGGATACTCCCAATCTTTTTGTTACTCTGAAGAATGTTGAGCATCAGAATCTATCAGCCAAATTTCTTGAAATATATCCTCCTGATGTATGGCAGAAAAACATTGAATGGCTGGGCGAACTTGCCAAAACCAGCCAGGAAGCCGCATGGTATTTCAGGAAGGTTACTTCTGATACGGAATTATGTAAACTTGACCCTCAATGGCGCATTTTAGTCCCCTCCCGCTTGATTAACTCTGCCGAATTAAAAAGAAATATTATGATTATCGGCAGCGGCTCTTATATTGAAATCTGGGATTTAGAAAAATGGAATACGGTTTCTGCGTGGCTTAATAATCAGGCGCCCCAATTAGAAAAATATCTTTATAAAAAACAATAATAAATAAAATCATTTTAAGAAAGGAGATGATATATGGATAAGGCGGCTTCTTTTGACAGGGTTCATGCGTTTCTTGAAGAATTACCGAATTTACCGGTCAATGAAATAGAATCACGTGTTAAGGATATAGAAAACGACATATATATTCTTTTCAGCAGGCTGGAACGATTACATACATTATATCCGGAATTAAAACAGATAGATTTAAGCGATGATATTTATTCTCTGGCAAGAATGCTGAAACCAGAAAAGGTAAAGAGACAATTTCCTCTTCTGGCACGGGCCGCCGCGATGTTTTAATAATCAGTTAATTTTTAATCTTTGTGCATCAATCTGTTTTAATTGAGGAGGTTATAAAATATCTGGCTCCCCTGCCGGGAGATGTGGTTATCGACGCTACAATCGGGTTAGGCGGACATTCCCAAATATTCATTGAAAAGATTAAGCCCAATGGACGGCTAATCGGTATCGATTTAGACAAAGAATCTATAAGCCAGGCACAAGAAAGGTTAAAACCGCTTTTAGAGACCGCTTCGTTAGATTTGTTCTCTGACAACTTTGCTAATACAGGTAATGTATTAGAAAAACTGGGATTAAAAGGAGCAGATGTAATTCTGCTTGATTTGGGTATTTCATCATACCAGATAGAGGCGTCCCATCGCGGTTTTAGTTTTATGAAGGATGCCCCTCTGGATATGAGAATGTCTCAGGATAGTCCACTTGATGCATCAAAGGTTGTTAACAATTATTCAGCAGATGACCTGATAGAAATATTTAAATCTTACGGCGAGGAACGATTCGCAAAACGGATTGTTCAAAAGATAGTCAATTACCGGCAGAAAAAGCCGATAACTACCACGTTTGAACTGGTTGGAATCATAAAGAATGCCGCACCCTGTGGCTGGCAGAGGATTCACCCGGCTACAAGAGTCTTTCAGGCGTTAAGAATAGAAGTAAATAAGGAGTTGGATAACCTAAAGACATTTTTGTCGCGGGTAACCAATTGGCTTAATCCCCACGGTCGGGTTGGCATTATTAGTTTTCACTCATTAGAAGACAGATTAGTAAAAGAGTATTTCAGAAACTATTATAAGGAAGGTGTTGTAGAATTAGTAACGAAAAAACCGATTGGACCCGCACCGGTTGAACGGGCTAATAATCCCCGTTCACGTAGCGCCAAATTAAGAGTTGCCATTAAAAAATAGAAGGAGTATAAGTTATGTATAAAAGATTTCTGCTTGTTATCGGATTGATTACGTTTATGGGATTTATTGCCGCATGGCAGCAAATCCAAACAGTTCGCTTGGGCTACCGCATTTCTGAAACAAACAAATTCAGAGAACAAGTCATTAATGAACAGAAAATATTAAAACTCAAATTTACTTCCCTTAAATCACCCGAGCATTTATTAGCCACTGAAACATCAACTGCTCCGGAAATATTGACATTAAATGAAATTAATAGCCGAATAAATAACTATTTAATAGTTAATAATGTTGCCTTAACCCCAAGATAAACATCAGGTTTTAAATAAGAATAACGCCTAAAATGCAATTGCCCTATCTCAAAAAGGCTAATTTTTTCTTCGGCATCATCGTAATTATTTTCGTAGTTGTTATCATCAGACTTTTCTATCTCCAGATTTATCAGCATAAAAAATTCGATTCCCTCCAATTCTCTCAGGCTTATCTTAAAGTTGATTGTCAGCCTGAAAGCGGAATGATTTTGGACCGTAATGGCGAAATATTAGCGCTTTCACGCTTGGTTGACTCGGTATACGTTGTTCCTCAGGAATTAGATAATCATCCTGTAGAAATCCAAAAATTAGCCGCAACCATGGGCATAGATAAAGAGAGCCTTTCGGCAAAAATCAAACAGGCAAACGAGCAGAAAAAGTTTTTTCTATGGGTAAAACGGAGAATAGATGATGAAACCTCTCAGAAAATAAAAGACTTTAATATCAAAGGAGTCGGGTTAAAAAAGGAATATAAAAGGTTTTATCCGAAAGAAACTTCAGCCTGCCATTTAATCGGATATCGCGGTCTTGATGAACAGGCATTAGAAGGATTAGAATTATGGGCAAATAATTATCTCAAAGGAGAAGCCGGTTATCAGTATTTACATCGTGATGCGCGTAGACGATTATTCACTTCAGAACTTCCTGAGAAACCCGCTCAGCCGGGTAAGAACGTCTATCTAACCATTGATATACTTATTCAACATATAGTTGAAAAGAATCTTAAAGAACTCTGTAAGAAATGGAAGCCAGTCAGTGCGCAGGTTTTGGTTTTACGACCTGACACGGGCGAAATACTTGCTATGGCTCAAGAACCTTCGTTCGACCCGACAAATTATCAGAAATACTCTGTTGAAACCAGACGTAATCGGATAGTTACTGAAGCCTACGAACCCGGATCAACCTTCAAACCGTTTGTAGTCACCTCTGCTTTAGAAAAGAATATTTTTAACAGACAAAGCAGGTTCTTCTGCGAGAACGGTTCGTATAAAATCGGAAGAAGAACTATCCACGACCATAAACCATACGGCTGGTTAACATTGAATGATGTTGTCGCCCAATCAAGTAATATCGGAATGACAAAAGTCGGTATGGCTACCGGTAAAAATAATATGTATGAAATCGTAAAGAGATTCGGATTCTGCAGACCGAGTAATTTAGGCATCCCATCAGAGCATCCGGGACTTATGACACCTCTGAACAAATGGAGTGATTATACTGTAACGTCTGTTTCTATGGGTTATGAAATCAGCGTTAATAGCCTGCAATTAGCCCGTGCTTATGCTACGTTTGCCAATGGTGGCTGCATCGTTGAACCTCAAATAATTAAGGAAATAGGTGATAGAAACGGCAATATCGTTTATAGTAATAACTCGCTCGTTTCTTCCAAGCAGATAATCAGTCCTCAATTAAACAACCAGATGTCTGCTATTTTAAGAACGGTGGTTACAAATGGAACGGCAAGTGCGGCGGCGAAGTTATCATCTTATTCATTTGCCGGTAAAACCGGCACGGCCCGTAAAATAAATCCTGACGGTAAATATTCCACCCATAAATATAAAAGTCTTTTTGTTGCTTTTGCACCGGTAGAAAAACCGGAAATATTGGTTTTAGTCCTCGTTGACGAACCCAAAGGGGCATATTATGCCAGCACCGTCGCTGCACCCACTGCCGCTAAAATAATAGATGAAACATTAAAATATCTAATGGTTCCTTGTCGTATTGCAGACGTCAAACAAGTAAGGTAATGATGTTAAAATGGAATTATCCGAACTTAAACCGATTCTTCTGAAATTAAAAGGAACGAAGTTATACAATTTCCATAATCTTGAGATTAAAGGCATCAGTTATAATAGCAAATCCGTCAAACCCGGTGATATTTTCGTAGCAATTCCGGGCTCTAAAACTGATGGCAATTATTTTATCCCCGAAGCCCTCCAGTCCGGCGCTATTACCATAGTTTCCAATAAGAAACTCAACCTATTCACTTTAATACCTCATATTATAACGCCGAATCCGCGTCAGGCATTAGCAATTATCAGCAACTACTTTTTTAAGTATCCTTCTAATAAACTAAAAATCATCGGCATTACCGGCACAAATGGAAAAACCACTACGGCTTACCTATTAAAAGCAATATTGGAAAAAGCAAACAATAAAGTCGGTCTTCTGGGAACGATTGAATATATCATCGGCGAGCGACAAATACCCGCACCGGTTACCACCCCTGAATCCTACGACCTGCAACGCTATTTCTCTCAGATGCTTAAATCCAACATTGCTTATGCTGTAATAGAAGTCTCTTCTCATTCTCTGGTGCTTAATCGCGTATTCGGAATCAAGTTCCATCGGGCTGTTTTTACTAATATTACCAGAGACCATCTTGATTTCCATAAAACACCAAGCCGTTATAGACAGGCTAAAGCAATATTATTCAAACAATTATCACCGGAAAGTATTGCCGTTCTTAATTTAGATGACCAGGCAAGTAAATACTACGCTAAACAAACTCCCGCACAGATTATCGGGTATCATCTCATTGGGAAACCATACTTTGGAACGAGCCGGAAAGTTAAATCTTCTTCCAATATCACCACCTCACTGGTGCAGGCGGAAATAGAAGAAAGTTCTATCCAGGGCAATAGCATCATACTCAAAACCCCTATCGGCGAGATATCTATTCAGAGCCCTTTAATCGGTCAGCATAATGTTTACAACATATTAGCCGCCTCTGCCACTGCAATCTCATTGGGTATCCCTGTAGACATCATTAAAGAAGGTATTGAATCTGTGAATACGATGAGGGGCAGATTGGAACTCGTGGAAACCAATACCGATTACTCTGTAATGGTAGATTTTGCACACACGGATGATGCACTCCGTAATATTCTTTGTTCGTTAAAACCAATCGTCAAAGGTAAAATTATCACGGTATTCGGCTGCGGTGGTGACCGTGACCGGGGCAAACGACCTCTGATGGGTAAAGTCGTCTGTAAATACTCTGATTTATTCGTTATTACATCTGATAATCCCCGTTCCGAAGACCCGCTGAAAATCATCAAGGATATCAAACGGGGAATAAAACGAAAAAGCGGTTGTTATACTGAACCGGACCGTTATGAAGCTATAAAAAAAGCATTATCTCTGGCTCGTAAAAACGATTTAGTCCTTATTGCAGGTAAAGGGCACGAAACATACCAGATATTCAAAAATACGGTCAAACCTTTTGATGACTGCGAAGTGGTAAAAAGTATATTATCAAAGTAATACAATGTAGTCGTCCCGAAGGCATTCGGGGCGTCAAGACGCAACCTGCCCGCTTCGCCGACCTTTTCGGGTAGCCCGGAAGGACAGCGAGGCGAGAAGGTTGCGGCTACATTTATAGTAGTAAGTATGGACTTTTATACTGCATACTTTTATAATTAAAGATTCTAACAAAATAAATCTCACCACAGAGACACAAAGGACACAAAGAATGAGACGGGAAGATGAATTATCAAATATTATTATCGGAGCGGCGATAGAAGTTCACAAGATTCTTGGTCCCGGACTATTAGAATCTGCCTATGAAGAATGTTTGTGCTATGAGTTAAATAAAAAAGGTATAACGTCTGAACGTCAGAAATCATTACCTCTGATTTATAAGAATATTCACCTTGATTGTGGTTATCGGGTGGATATTCTGGTAGAGAAATTAGTTGTTGTAGAACTAAAGGCAGTAGAAAGAATCGAACCGATACACGAAGCACAGGTTTTAACCTATCTAAAACTTTCTAATCTCTGGCTCGGGTTAATTATTAACTTTAATGTGCCGATTCTCAGAGATGGTATTAGAAGAATAGTTAATTAAAACTTTGTGTTCTTTGTGCCTTTGTGGTTCATATTGTTAAATTTCCTATATGAATATCAAACAAGAGATAATTAATACTATCATCAAACAGGCGAAACTATCACCGGATGAAGTATCAGCATATTTGGAAAAATCCGCCCGTCCTGAATTGGGCGACTACTCATTAGCCTGTTTTAGATTAGCCAAAGAACGCAGTAAATCACCCCAGCAGATAGCCGAAGAAATTGCCTCGCTTATTAAACCTACTGACTTAATAGAAAAAGTCCGGGTTGCAGGCGGTTATGTTAATATATTTCTTAATGATACTAAACTTGCAGAACTTGTCCTAAAAGAAGATAACCTGATTCCCGAT
>JAZDFP010000047.1:0-14020 GCA_043807745.1 Planctomycetota bacterium | reverse complement strand
GATGATGCAGTCGAAAATACAGGCGTTTTTAGACCGGAAGGAAATCAGGGATGTTTTTGATATTGAATTCCTGCTCAAAAAAGGGATTGAATTAGCCATAAGCCCGGAAACCGGCGCAGAATTGCTAAAAGGGATAGAGGATTTGAGCCGGAACGACTATGCGGTAAAATTAGGTTCATTACTGGAGTCCAACCAGCGTAAATATTATAAGACGGAGAATTTCAAGATATTTAAATCGGCACTTCAATCCAAGAGCAGCCAACTTTAAATAAGTTCAAGAATTCAATGGTTTAACAGTTCAAATGGAAACCAGTTAATTAGTTAATGAATATTTTTCGTTGGAATTCGGGGGACACCCTCCAGAGGCGGGTAAACCATACTCAATTATACAAATAGGGATACCCCCGGATAACTAATAGATACCACCTTTTCCTACCTATTATACTTTTTTATTTACAATCATTTTCCGACATACCGTAGAGATTGGTAAACAGATACGGTCCGTATTGATAACTCTTGGCACTACTTATCATCTATATAGCCTAGTAAATTAATAAGAGAGAACGGCTCTTTACATTTCAGATACCGTCTGTTTGGTAATCCGATACTATATCTTTACCGACCAGATACCACCCCTTATCATCTATATAGGCCAGTATGTTCACAATAGATAGCGTTTGTTATGATTAGTAATAGCATCTATTTATATTAGAAATACTATTTCTTATGACTATAAGGGTGCAGGGTAGAGGGGAGGGGGGTGGGGTATCTCCCCCCTGTCTTTGTAACATACGATTTATCAACAGGTTAGGGAAACCAAAACCCTGAAAATCAGCGATTTTATCCAACCAATCAAAGGAGCGGGGAGATTCAAATAATAGCCCTGAATATATATGGTTCAGTCAGGGTTACTCTGCTCGTCCCGGCTTTGTATGATAGTAGATTTAGTGTGGTGGTGCTAAGACCGTAAAATGTCAAATGACAAAATCCAAATGACAAATGAAATCCAAAATACAAATGACTAAAACTTCTAACATTTAGGCATTTGACATTCATTTGAACTTTGAGTTTTGGAATTTGATCGGTTTCGCTTCTAACGGGGCAGGGGATAAATACGTAGCCACCCTCCTACGTTCCACGGGAACTTCGGAGGGCAGGCAGTAGCAGGATAGTTGATAAGTCAAAAAGTTGATATGTTGATAAGTGAAATTCCTTATCAACTTATCATCTTATCTACTTATTTACTTTGTGTTCTTTGTGGTAGAAATTAATTTTATCTTGGTTTCGTGCCTGCCCGGCGGGGCCTCCTTATAAATATTATTCTTCGTGTCCTTTGTGTCTTGGTGACTTAGTGGCAAGTATTTTTTTGCGTTCTATTATTATGGTTCGGCTCGCCTCGCTGTCGTTCCGGGCGGGTCAGAAAGGGCGGCGAAGCTGGCAAGCTCACCATTTAGCTCAATTTCGAGATTGTCGAGGGATTGAATGGCACCGTATTGTCTTTGAGTATATTTGAATTCACTTCCAAAACAGATATCCTTTTCTGGATAGATGACCAGATAAATCCGAGATTGCGGAATTCACCGATTGATTCAAAACCAATCATCTTAATGTCATTATTTTTAGTGTTATTTTTCATCAGGAAAAGACGCCTCATTGAGTTTTCATTCCGGTATGTGCACGAGCCGCGTAATGACATATTTGCATTAAATTCATCAGTGACCTTGAATATTTTACCCATAGAAACTACAGGTACGCCATCCAGATTAAGGACGTTGATGTTATAGGCGCCCTGATAATGGGTTTCTTTGCCTATCATATTCAATCCGGCGATTTTGCCCTGTTCCACGGCATTAGGCCAGATTGCCGAGATAGTTTTTTCGCCGGTGATATAATCAAAGGTTTCTGCCACGTCGCCAGATGCATAAATATCCGCTACGCTTGTTTGCATTCCGGTATCAACTAAAATACCTTTGTTAGTCTTAATCTCGCTTCCGTTAAGGAACCACGTATTCGGTTTTACACCGACCGAAACTATGACCATATCAACCGGGATATTGTCTCCATTTTTCAGGACAACTGATTTTACCTTGTCTTTTCCCTTGATTTCCACCACTTCGGTTGAGAGTCTGAATTCAATGGTTTTTTCGCCGTTATCTGCAGGTAAGGAACTGATTTTCTGCTGAACCAGATTAGTAAAATCAGCATCGAGCATCCGGGCTAAGATGCGGTCAAGCATCTCAAGGATAATGACCTCTATGCCCTGTTTCCTGAGAGCCAGAGCGGTTTCAATGCCTGTGAATCCGGCGCCGATAATGGCTACCTTCCCGCTGGTTTTACCACGGGACGATATTATCTTTTCGTGCCTGAGATAATTCTTGATTCTCCTGGTATTGCTCAGGGTATCAACACAGAATACGCCTTTTTTGTCAATACCGGGAATAGGCGGCTTAATCGGAACAGAACCTGTGGCAATCAGCAGTTTGTCATAAAAGAATGTCTTGCCGTTCTTGAGGGCTATTGATTTTTTAGCCGGAACAATTTTACAGACAGAGCCACCCCAGAATGCCTGGACTTTATTTTCCTTAAAGAATTTTTTGTCCAGGCGGGCTAATCGTTTATAAGGGATGCCATCCGAAATAACATAAGGTAAAGCACAGGGTGAATAGGTTAGTTCGCGTTCTGATGAGATAAGGATGATATTGAATTCTTTATCCGGGTCGTTCTGGCGGATAGCCTGAACAGCCGAAATTCCTGCCGCACCGCTACCGATAATTATTATTTTCATTATTTAGCCACAGATTACACAGATTATTCCGAATTTATTGGCAGTATTTAGGTATTAGTCATTAGACATTTCTTGTTATGTCATGGTCACGATTGACCTCAATGATTCGCCTTTACGCAGGGTGTCAAAGGCATCGTTAATCTTATCCAGCGGGAATTTGTGGGTGACCAGAGGTGCAACCTGAATTTTTCCGATGCGAGCCATTTCTATCAGACGGGGATAATCCACCGGTCGGCAGCCGAGCGAGCCGACTACTTCCATTTCAAAGAACATCATTTTTGCCGCCGAGAGTGTGACGTCCTTGTCGGTATAACCGACGATGCAGAGCCGGCCGCCTTTTTTCAGGGAGTTATAAGCCGTTGCCATAGTTGCGGGATTGCCGATTGCCTCAAAGGCAATGTCAACACCGCCATTGGTTGATTTCCTGATGTCTTTGGTTACGTCAGGCGTTTTCGAGGCATTGAATATGTATGTCGCGCCGAATTTCTTTGCCCAGTCTAATTTCTTGTCAACGATATCAACCGCAATGACTGTGGCGCCGCAAGCCGCGCTTAATTGGACGAGATTTATGCCCACACCGCCGCAGCCGAAGACGGCGACAATATCACCCGCTCTTACCTTGCCCCGGTTTTTAACGGCGTGATACGGCGTGGAGATGGCATCAGCGATAATACAACCTTCTAAGAGAGGTATTTCCTGAGGCAGTATAAAGACGTCTTTTGCCGGCGCCTTGACGAATTCGGCATAACCGCCGTCAATGTGATTGCCGAACATAATCATTGTCTTGCAGATGTTTTCACGGCCGATACGGCAGAATTCGCAGGTTCCGCAGGTCAAGACAGCGGGCAAAAGGACCCGGTCATTGATTTTAAGGTTTTTAACGTTGGCGCCGATTTCAGCAACCGTACCGGATATCTCGTGTCCGAGGATAAACGGCGGTTTTTTGAAAGTAGGGACACCATGGTCAATATAATGAAGGTCAGTATGGCAGACACCGCAGGCAGCGACTTTGATTAATACTTCATCAGGGGTTATTTGAGGTTTGGGATAATCTTCTATCTTTAACGGCTGTTTTGGACCATAAAATATCGCTGCTTTCATAAAATTATTCCTCCGCACATAACTTCTACTTGGGCAACCCGGCACAGTCAGTTATGTGTCGGGTTATTTTTTGTCTGATTTAGACGTAGCGGTTTTATCTTTTGTTGCAGCAGCTTTGGCTTCCGGTGCCGCTTTGGCTCCGGCCGCAGCCGTTTTAGCGCCCGGGGCTGCAGCTGTTTTAGCGCCGGCAGCAGGTTTGGCTCCGGCAGCAGGTTTGGCTCCGGCAACTGGGGCAGCGGCGCCCGGTGCGGCTGCTGTGGCTGGAGCAGCTCCTTCGGCCGGTGTTTCAGCTGTTTCTTTCTTAACCTTTTTCGCCCTGATAAGGATATTCCGTAATTTAGGAAACCCAAAAACCGAAGATTTGTCTTCGAATTTTCCTTCTTCTATTAAACGCTGCAATCTTTCGCTTCTGGTTAGGACGTTACGATGACGTCTCAGTTTTTCGCGTAGAACAAGACTTCTATGAATTGACATATTTATTTTTCTCCTAATTCTACAGCCTGTAGATTTCTAAAGGCATGATGTAATCGTTTTAATTTGGGTTGTTCTTTTTTCGCATCTTCTACGGAACGAAATTTACCTGCATAAACAACGGTGCATGAAGCACCTTGAATTTGTTCTGTTTTAGTAAAAGATTGAATCCCTTTATCATTAAGGAATTTGAGTATTTTCTCAGTGGAGCGTTGACCTTCTGCGTTATTTTTATAATAAACTAATTGGTTAGACCATAAACGGTCAGGCGTTACCGGCGCGATATTATTGGTATCAATAGTGTTTGGATTAGGAACTGTCGGTTGTTTATTTTGGGATGACTGACCGAATATAAGATAAACCACAATGATTAATGCGGCAACAATAATAACCGGAATAACAAACTTTCTGTAATTTACAGGTACAACCCGTCGGGATATCTCCATGGTTCTCTGCGGGGTGGGTGTTTTCTTTTCCTGCGTCTGATAATTAAATGTTTTGTCGGGTGTCGAGGGACGGCTGAAAGTTTGTTCTTTGGGTTTTGCAATAGGATGAAAACCTTTAATATTAGTCGGGAAAGGCATCTTTAATTTCGGATAAACTTTAGAAGCAGTCGAAGACGGTTGATTGTAAGGAATCGGGGCCGGCTCTGAACTTGCCGGTGCAGTATAAGTTGCAACTTCTTCTTTAGCATCAGAAGACGATATCGAGCCTAATTTTGTTTTGTTCGTTTTGAGTAATTCGTAAAGTTCCGGTCTGTCTTTTTTCATAAACATATTTTTACTCCTTATAACATCAAAATCCTAAGGCTCTATATTATATTAACAAATATTTTTATGTCAATAATTAATATAAAGATGGTAACTTTACGGAAAATATAAAATATGTTGCCAGATTATGTTATAGCCAGCATTCTTCTGATTGATTTTAAAGCCGGTTCGGCGATTTTTTTAGGTACGGTTATTTGATAGACTGAATCTTCCAGCGACCACATAATTTTTTCCAATGAGTTAAGTTTCATATTCGGGCAATCGGCAAAATCCGAGGCGGTAATAAAGGTTTTGTTGGGATTTTCTTTTTTCAGGCGATGGAGGACTCCTATTTCAGTGCCGATGATGAATTCGCTGTTTTTGGATTCCTTACAATATTTTAGAATCCCGCTGGTTGAAGCGACTTTATCAGCCAATCTAATCACCTCGGTAGTGCATTCGGGATGAACCACAACCTGTGCTTGGGGATATAATTTTTTCCTTTTGCGGATATCTTCAGCCATGATTCTTTTATGAGTCGGGCAATAACCATGCCAAAGAATCATACCCGCCTGACCGTCGGGCAGGTTGCGGCCGGCCTGAGAATTGACATAACTGCCTAAATGTTGGTCGGGAATAAAGATGATACGTTTTTCTTTGGGGATGCTTTGAACGACTTTAACGGCATTGGAAGAGGTGCAACAATAATCGCTTTCAGCCTTAATTTCCGCACTGCTGTTGATATAAGTAACTACCACAGCATCCGGGAATTGCTTTTTTAATTCCCGTAATTCTCTGACGGTAATCATATTAGCCAGCGGGCAACCAGCATGTAGGTCCGGTATCAGGACGGTTTTATCGGGGCAGATAATCGCGGCAGTTTCAGCCATAAAATGGACTCCGCAAAAGACGATAATCCGAGCATCATCGTTTTGTGATGCCTGTTGGGCCAGCCCCAAAGAATCACCTACATAATCGGCAATATCCTGAACTTCAGGAAGTTGGTAATTATGCGCCAGAATGACGGCTTTCTTGTCTTTTTTTAGTTGTCTAATCCGGTCAATTATTGATGACATAAATATTGTGGAAATTATATACTAAACTATTATAAGAAACAATATATTGCGGTCAAAAGAATTGAGAAAGTTATATGCAGAAAGTTTTCGACAAATCGCTTAATGAGAGATATTTTTTTACTTTTCTCAAATGCGGGTTGCCTGTTTTTGTCATACCTAAAAAAGGAATCAATGAGAAAGTGGTTCTGATAGCGGTTAATTACGGTTCGATAGATAATTCATGGCGTCCGGCGGGCAAGAATGAATTGATAACTATGCCGGAAGGCATTGCTCATTTCCTGGAGCATCAACAATTCAAAAAAGAAAGCGGCGATATCTCAATGGAATTCGCCCGCTACGGTTCATCTTATAATGCGGGCACCGGATACCAGACAACCACATATTATTTTTCCGGTACAGATTATTTTACTGAGAATTTAGATCTTTTGCTCAGGTTATTATTCACTTCATATTTTCACAAAGACAGCGTGGAAAGGGAAAAATCCATTATTGAACAGGAATTGCGGATGTATGCTGATATGGCTAATGTCAGAGTATACGAGAACCTGATTAGAAATCTTTATCATAATCATCCGGTTAGAATATCAATCGGAGGGACGGTTGAAAGCGTTCGGGATATTACTCGGGAAATGCTTTATGAATGTTACAAGACATTTTATCGACCGTCTAATATGGTGGCGGTTGTTTGCGGCGATGTCCAACCTCATCAGATTATTCAGCAGTTAGAACAGGCGATGGATAAATTTTATACTGTAAAAAACATAGCTCACTCCACACCTAACCTGCAAGAAAAGCGGTTTCGAAGTAGAGGTTATGTGCGGGGTGAAATTATTCGCAACATTCCTGATGAACCCAATGATATTCGGAACCGCTCCACCATAGAAAAAATGCCGTTGAGTATTTCCAATCTTCTTATGGGTTACAAAGAGACCAAGACCGGTTTTGAAGGAATGCCTCTGCTTAAACAGAGTATTATTACAGATATTTTGCTGGAATTGATTTTTAGCAAGAGTTCCAAATTATTCTCTAAACTGTATGGGGAAAAATTAATTGATGATAGGTTTGGTTGTTCTTATAGCGCGCAAAAAACCTTTGGATTTACCATCATCTCCGCTGATACAGAACAGCCGGAAATACTTTATCAAAGAATCATTGATGAATTGAAAAAGATATCTCAAAAAAAACTGTTTAATAAACGTGCTTTAGAACAGCAGAAACGGAAATTAGCAGGTAAGTTTGTCTGGGTATTTAACTCGCCCATGGCTATTGCTTCTTTATTTGCCGGTTACTATTTTAATAAAATTATTACCGTTTCTGATTGCAGGCAAGTATTCAATACACCGAAAGTTGTCAGTAAAATTATTATGAAGGATATACAGGAACAATTTGAGGAACACTTTAACGATAAATACCACGCATTTTCTATTATCAAACCGCTTTAAGCCGTTCAATAAAATCATCTGAAAATCTCTGGACTTTCATATCCTTACTTACCATAACAATTTTAGTCTTACCTGTAACCAGGAGTTTATTATTGCCTGATAAATATATTTTATACCCGAAGGTAACGGAGGCATGAGAAATTTCATCAATGAATGTCTCGACAGTAATTGTATCGCCATATCGGGCTGGTGATAGATAAGAAACCTCAACCCGGACTATGACAAAGATAATGCCGGATTGTGCCATTGCTGCCGGGTCAATACCGCGTTGTTTCATATATTCAGTCCTGCCTCGTTCAAAATATTTCAGGTAATTAGCATGATAAATCACACCGCCTGCGTCAGTATCATCATAATAGATTTTAATTTCCATATAGCATCACTCCTTTTTAAGAAGGCAAATATCCGATATAGTGCAATTGTCTGTATTGTTCTTTATAATCTATACCGTAACCGACCACAAATTTGTTCGGGATAGTAAAACCGCAATAGTCTATTTTTATAGGAATGATTCGTCTCGATGGTTTATTTAAAAGAGCGCATATTTTTATACTACGTGGTTTTTGGCGTTTTAATCTGTTTATTATGTAGCGAGTGGTTAATCCCGTATCAATAATATCGTCAACGATAATAATATCCTTGTTTTTGACGGGGAAATCTATATTCATAATAATTTTTATTTTGCCGGATGATTGGGTGGATTGATTATAGGAAGAAACCCTCATAAAATCGCATCTAACCGGAATGGTTAAATATCTTATCAAGTCGGCTGTGAAAACAAAGGCACCATTAAGGATGCCGATTAGAAGCGGTTGTTTGTTGATATAATCTTTAGAAATTTGTTCGGATAGTAATTTTACTTTCTTTCGAATTAAATTATCCGAAATCAAAACTGGTATTTCCATGGTTATTTTAATCCCCAATTAGGACTTAAATAAATAATTGGCTTGAATTTTTGCTTACAATAATTCTAACCGACGGAACGATTCAATGATGTTTAATACGTTTTGCATAACAGCAGTAGCAAGACACTGATGTATCTTCACCCCGTTAGAAAGAACACAAATAGAGCTCAAGATATAAGTTGTCTATTAAAACATAATGCAGAACTTTCTAACGGGGTAAGCAACGAAAGTAGTTGTAACATTAGATATTATTGAACCCGTGAATCATAAACATCGTGGAGTTTTTTTAATGCTTTATATTCAATCTGTCGGACTCGTTCTGCTGACATTTTTAATCTTTTTGCAATCCGTCGTAAACTCAAAGGAGTTTTTTTGTGGTTTAAACCGTAATGCATGCTCAGAATAGAGGCTTCCCGTATATTTATGGTAGATAAATATTTCTGAATTGCCTTTTTATCTGACTCATCAAGTAAATTCCTGTCTACCGGCAATGATTTTTCATCAGAGAATATATCAATTTCTTTTGACGTTATACTGGGATATGAAAATTGTTTTGGATAATAGCGAGTCCATAAATAACTTTTAAAGAAACGGATAAAATGAGATGTAAGTTCTAATTCATCAATGATTTCATTTTCATAAGGTTTGCGTCCTAATCTCTGAGATAGTTTTAGACCCATTTTTTTCCATTTAGCAATAATATCTATTAAGGAAGCCGGCAGACGAATGAGTTTAACGGAATTTTTAATTGAGCGTTTAATAGATTGCAATATCCACCATCTTGCATAAGTAGTGAAACGATAATTTTTATAAGGGTTAAATTTATCAACAGCATGAATTAAACCAAGATTCCCTTCTTCGATAAGGTCTAAAAAAGGTAATCCTCGGTTTAAAAATGCACGGGCTATCTTAACGACCAATCTGAGATTAGCAAGGATAAGACGTTGTTTAGCTTTTTTATCGCCCCGATAAGCTAAAATGGCTGTTTTTCTTTCTTCGTTTTTAGTTAGAAGAGTAACCAGTTTTAACTGCGCAAAATAATCGGTTAAATACGTTTCTTGTTTTATAATTTTCATAATTGAATTTAGTTAACCGATATCATATTCGCAACTTAATAGCTTTAACTCGTTTATATGTCGCCAGAGGTGACCGTAATGCCATCCCAATATTACATCGGGGTTCTAAAATCAATAATAAATGAATATAATAAAAATTATAGATATATCTCTAACGGGTCAAGAAAAAATGCCCTATAATTTTTTATGGCCATTGTTGTTTATAACAATTTCTTTAAGAGCAAAATTGAAGATTGCTGGAATATTTTTTCAACAGTTATTGATTCCATACATATCGGATTATTGCATTTTCGCCTCTGGCAAGGGCTGCAGGATATTCCCTTTTGAGCGGCACTGATAATAATCGGCTTGTTAGTTTTTCCCTTATGAGTTGCTGAAGAATAAGGCCCGTAGATAATCGGGTCTTTTGGTCCGTAAAGCCCGATAGTTTGTATTCCTAATAGATTCGCCAGATGTAAGGGGGCGGAATCACTGCCAATAAACAACCGCGCATGTCTGATTAAAGCGGCAAATTTGTTAATGGAAATCGCTTCATCTATTATTAACGGCTTATGTTTCATCTGCGCGGAAATAGATTCAGCCAACGTTTTTTCTTTACCGCCCCAAGAAATAATACAGCAAATGTTCAGAGACTCAATAAGCCGGTCTGCTAATTGGGCATATTTTTGGGGATGCCAACGTTTGAATATGCCGAATTCACTTGTCCCAGGATGAATTATAACTAATGGTTTTTCTTGCTGGTTATGAGTAGAAAGAAATTTATTAATATAAGATTTATCTGATGTTGTAAAAGGAGGCGGTATCTTATTCCACTCCGAGATATTCATGTCCAATCCGAGGCTTTTTAGTATATAAAGATTCCTTTCCACGCGATTTATTCTTTGGTCCGGTAAAGTAATTTTATAATTGGTAAATAATGCGTTGCCTTCTTTGGCCGGTTTGATGCCAACACGTGTAGTCGCACCACTTAAAAAAGTAACTAACCCGCTTTTAAGATTACCTTGGAAATCAATTGCAATATCAAATTTAGACTCACGAAGTTCGCGGATAAGACTTAATGACCGGCTAATTCTATTACTGCTACGTCTCTTTAGAATAAAAACATTATCCAGATAAGGATATCCTAAAAGTAGGTCTTTGGCTTTGTCTTCTACTACCCAGCTGATATGACTATAGGGGAAATTGTGCCTCAAAACCGCCAATGCCGGGATGGTATTAATGACATCTCCTATCGCACTCAATCTAACTATCAGAATTTTATTGAATTTCAGTGCCATAAGTTTATGATATTGATTAATAAAGAATATAAGAATTATAATACCTAAACACAAAAGGTAAAGGAATGTTAGAATTAAAGAATATTTATCCCGATTTAGTTATACCTCCATATTTTCATACGAATGAATCGTCTAAAGAATGGCGGATAATTCATCAGGATTATGAATCAGGTGTCAATTCTTTATTTGATGGAGAAATAGATACTTCACAAGTTGTAACAACAGTGAAAGGACGGGGAAGATATATTGTTGCTCATATCAAATCGCCAGCAGGTAAGAATGAAGAGGTTATCATGAAAACATATAAACGAGGCGGTTTAACCGCTCTGTTTTTACCAGATATATTTAATGATGTCATGAGACCGTTAAATGAATTGGTTTTAACTGAAAAAGCACGAACTAATGATATAGCAGTTCCGGAAATATTGGGTATTCAAATAAGGTGGATTACACTTTTTTTATTCAGGGCAAAGATAATATTCAAGAAAATACCGGATACAATGACTTTAGAAGATTTTATTATGTTTTTATTAAGAAATTACAAAGATAAACATAGCGAACTATATCAAAAGAAAAGAAATCTTATTAAATCTATAAGTCAGACGATTGGACAACTCCATCAGATTGGAATATATCATAACGACCTGAATATTCGTAACATCTTAGTTCAGATACTTCAAACCACGAATTCACCGCTCCGAACTTATATAATAGATTTGGACAAATCCACTTATGAATCCCGATGTTCATCGGGGCTTCCGCTTAATAAACGAGTTGATAATCTAATAAGATTAAATCGTTCTTTGGAGAAAATGATTGTTAAGTTTAAATCGTTTAATATAAATAGTATCATTACTCATACTGACCGTCTCTTGCTTTTTAAAACATGCTTGAATGAATCATCATTAGGCGGAAAAGACCAAAAACGTTTGATTATAAACAAATGTTTCAGACACACGCGTTTACATAAATGGTGGTGGAAACTGTATGGAGGTCTATATTAAAAGATTTTTATGAGAATATCACAAGGTATAATTTTTATAATAATATTAAGTTTGAGCGGTTGTGTCAGTGTCATTCAAAATAATGAGAATTGGCTGATAAAAGAGACAGACCACCTAATTATTTATTACAAGCCGAATTCATTTGCCGCTCATGAGATTGATACGGCAGCTAAAACTTATGAAGAAGTCTGCAATCGAGCCGTGCAGATGTTAAAATTAACCGACACATTTAATAAAAAAATAAATTGTTACCTGCTTGAAACAATGCCTCAATGGGCTGGAAAAGTTTGGGGATATGCGATTGGGTCCAACAGAAGTGTTTATTATTATTATTCCGATAGGAAAAAATTTATTTCAGCACACGAAATGATGCATATATTACTTAATGATATTAATACGAATGTTCCCAGTTGTTTACAAGAAGGGATATGCCGATTTTACGAAAAGAGAACCATAATAATGATAAGTCCTCAGGAATCGAATAATACAAAGGAATATTCGTGTGAACTTTATAGACTGGCTAAATTTGAACCGCCAAATGAATGGACCGTAGAAAATGCATTTTCTTCTCCAGTTATAGTAAATGAAACAGATGGTAACATTGCGGCGGCTTTTGTTTCTTTCTTAATAAATTATATGGGTGATGAATTATTCTATTATCTTTATCGTAAAATTGATAGCACGTCTTGGGAAAATGTTTTAACTACGACATTGCATCTTTCTGTTAACGAAATCAATCAAGCATTCCAGGAATATGGTAAATCTATAGAAGATCCTCCTATGGCTATCTGCGAATATTACGGGAAGATTGTTCCGCATAAATGGGAAAAATAACCCAGCCCATAGACTGGGTTAATTCTTCGCTGAGCATATCGGCTGGAACTAAGTGCGCTGTATTCTCTAAGTTGGGGTAAAACCTTATTTTCCTTGCCCAATACCCTTTTTTGTCTATAATATCTGATAAGAAAATGAATTATGTATAAACGGATTTTGATTAAGGTGCCTAATTGGCTGGGCGATGCAGTGATGAGTCTGCCGACTATTAAAGGCGCGAGAACTCTTTTCCCTGATAGTTATCTGGCGGTATTGGTAAAATCCGAATTAGAGGATTTGTTCCGGCACGAGCCGGATATTAATGAGGTCATCAGTTACGAATCACGACGCGGTATCAAAAAACTCGGCACCGAATATAAGATGATAAAACAAATACGAAGTAAGGAATTTGAAATGGCGTTGATTCTACCGCGCTCATTCCATTCTGCTCTGATAGGTTTTTTGAGTAAGATTCCCAATCGGATAGGATATGCCAGTGATTCCAGAAGTAAATTATTGACTCAAACGCTACCTCGCACCAAAGAAAACCTTATTAAACATAGAGTCTATTATTTCCTTAATCTTCTGAATATCTGGGGAAGACCGGTGCCATTTTCAGCGCCGAGAATTACTATACCCAAAACGACAAAAGATTGGGTTGCTGATAAAACCCATGATATCAAGGAACATCTTTTAATAGGATTTAATCCCGGCGCTGCCTATGGTTCAGCAAAATGCTGGCTCTCCGAACGATATGTTCATTTAGCCAAAGATTTAATCAATAAGAAAAAAGCATGGATAATATTATTCGGCAGTCCTGCCGAAGAAAAATTGAATTTTGATATTGCCTCTAAAATTAATCATCCTAATCTGTTAAATTATACCGGTAAAACCTCAATTACCCAGATGGCCGGTTTATTATCATCCTGCAGGTTATTAATTACGAATGATACCGGGACAATGCATGTTGCTGCGGCAGTAAAGACGCCGGTCGTGGCTATTTTCGGGCCGACCGACCCGGTTACTACACCTCCTTTTGGCAATAACCATACGATTATTCGGAAAGAAATTTCCTGCAGTCCCTGTCTAAAACGAACCTGTCCGACTGACCATCGGTGTATGAAATCTATTTCAGTAGATGAGGTATATAAAGAATGCGAGAAATACCTATGACAAATTCTGAAATCCAACATCCATCCATTTCTGTCTGCATTGTTTGTTTTAATGAGGAAAATAATATCAGGCGGTGTTTGGAAAGTGTCAAGTGGGTGAAGGAGTATGGCGGAGAGATAGTTGTGGTAGATTCTTTCAGCACGGATAA
>JAZDFP010000046.1:0-6542 GCA_043807745.1 Planctomycetota bacterium | reverse complement strand
ATCTCAATTGCAGTCTGCTTTTTGGCATAATATTTCTCCTTTATCCTCTCATTACATTAAATCATAATTTTAATATTATATAATAAATATTTAACCGTGTCAAATGAAAACATTGAACCGGTGGCTGACTGTCAAAAGTGAGCGCTGGAAGGCTGATAAGAGAAGTTATTCCCGATGTATCCTATTTTTATCGCCTGAAGATTAAGCCGATGCTCTTTTAGATTGGTCATTTCTTTTAATGTTCTTTCTAAATTGTTTCGGGTGATAATGACGGTCGCCTTAACCAAGGCTGCAGTTAAAATAATATTTGCCATCATTATATTCTTTAATTCTTCTTTGGCTAATTGAGAAGCCGGGATTGCTATTAAATTAACTTTTTTTATGGCAGGAGTTATTGTTTTAGAAATATTAACAAGAGTGCTGTCATAGATTAAATATTTGAGATGAGAGATATCAGTTTTGTGATTCGTAATATGGTAATCGTATCCCTTTTGATGCATTGCTATGAATATGTCAGGTGATTCCACACAAGGATAATCTATTTGATTATGCGGGATTGGATTAGAGATAACGACTTCAGAGGTAGTAACACTACCACGGCTTTCGGGCCCGTAATGGGCTATGCTTGATGAGAATTTATGCTGGTATAAAGCGGCACGGCCGATGAGATTGGCAGAATAAACCACGCCCTGGCCGCCAATCCCGCTTATGATTATTTCAATCCTATTAGTTTTCATAAATTACCTTTTACCACCAAGACCACCCTTTCCCTAATCCTCTCCCGTCCTCCCCTAACCCCTCCCCAACGTGGGAGGGGAATGGGGAGGGGGAAATAGGGCAGGGTGAGGGGGGATTTACCATAACTTATTAAAATTAAAGCGGTTACACGAACCCGCCTGACCGTCGGGCAGGTAATTCGTCCGTCAGAACAAGCCACCCGTTGTTAACAACAAGCCACTCGTTGTTAGGAACAAACCACTCGTTGTTGGGAACAAGCCACTCGTTGTTGGGAACAAGCCGTTCGTTCTTCAGTACGAACCGTTCCGGGACATCCCTGAACCATTCGGTGACATCCCTGAACCGTTCACCGCCCTCAGTCACCCCGAATTACTTCCATTTTCTAAAAACCATACCCTACAACCCTCCAAAATAGCTACTTCCAGCCGACGGGAAGAGTCCCTTGTCCCTTACTCAATTTTCTTCAGAGATGTTTCAGGAAAGACTTGGAATTAGACTTCCCACCAGATTGCACCATCTGTTTTTTCTGTCTCCACTACGAGTGTTCCATCTCTATTCATTTGTTCATGGTAATATTCCCATAATTTCTTTTTGTCTCTTTTGGATACGTTTTTGAATCTACTCACATATTTTATCCATTTTGTCATAGCCTGATCAATATTATTGTATTTCTCTGTAAACTTGCTCCTTAAAGTAGTCTGAACGTTTGCATATATCCCTTCGCGATACAAAGCAGATATAACATGCATATAAGGGGTTTCCCGTATGGATCTTCTTCCAGTAATTAAGCGATATATCTCATCATACATGTAACCTACTCCTCTTGAATAAGCAGTGCCATATTTGCTTTCTGGTGACAACAACCGATACCCAAACCATGTAAAAATAACGCAGTATTTTCGAGATGAGTTATGAATCTTCAACAGGGAATCTCTATCGTCAAAAGGTCCCCATGCACAAATTACAAGGTCATACTTTGTCCTCAAGTTTACATCCTCCCAGTTCTTATTGATAAATTTGATATTATGGACTCCTTCTTGTGCCGCCTTTTTTTCTAAATATTTTATGAACGGTTTATATGGCTCAATTGCACAGATAAAGTTACACATTCTTGCTACGGGTATTGTAAGTCTCCCATCACCTGCACCCACATCTATAACGGCGAAGTCAGGACGTATTAATTTCTTAATCTGACTAAGTTCTCTTTGATGTCTTTTCTCACCATCTTTGTCCGCAAAGTCTCTAAACACACCATATTTCCGCCATGAGACATAGGACTTTTTCTCTCCTATAGAACCAATTTTTTTGTTTCTTCTGGTAAAAACCTTCTTTGCTCTCTCCCATAGTTCCAGCCAAGTGTTCCGTTCTCGCGAAATTAGTGACATTCTTTACTCCTTGCTAAACTATTTTCTCATGAAACATTACACCGGTCTTACTAATAACTTTGTTAGGTGGATGATAGGAAACCATTGACAATTCTACTAAACTTTAGAGTTTCATCAACGAAAGGGTTGTCACTGCTTTCCTCAAATAAGACAAATCTGACATTATTCATCTTGGATACAGGTCGCTTTGTTACCTTTCCGCTAATTCCGTGGACATCTTACTTAATTCCCGTTCTTTTGTCATAATTTTCCGTCTTTAATATGATATGACAAATATGGGTTAACTAAATTCTCCTATAAGGACTTTATCTTTATCGTTAAAGGTAAATAATTCATCCGCAGTTTTAGCACGAACGGATATCTTTTTCAGGTTTAATAACATCTCGGCTGGTGAAGAGCCGCAGATTTTTTGATTCCTGCGTCCAAACTGGGTATAACAAGGCGAAATTGTGTCTATGAAAGAAAATCCCTTATGAGTCAGCGCTGTTTTAATATATTTTATCAGTTCTCTGGTATGATAGACTGTGCTTCTGGCAACATAAGTAGCGCCTGCGCCCTTGATCAGTTTACATAAATCAAATGGCGGTTCGGATGAGCCAGTAGGGGTGGTTGCTGTTTTTGCACCGCAGGGCGTAGTCGGAGCGACTTGTCCACCGGTCATTCCATAAATAGAATTATTTGCGCAAATAACGGTTAATTCTATATTACGTCTTGCCGCATGGATAAGATGATTACCGCCTATGGCAGAAAGGTCGCCATCGCCGCTGACCACGATTACTTTGAGGGCAGGATTAAATAGTTTTACACCGGTTGCAAATGCTATGGCACGACCGTGCGTGGTATGTAAAGTATCGGCGGCAAAATGAGGACTGGGAATCCATGCGGCACATCCAATACCTGAGACAAAGACAATTTTATCAATATCAAGCCCCAACTCATCTATTGATCGAAGGATTGCCTGCATCAGGATTCCGTGCCCGCACCCTTGGCAAAAAGGCGTCGGGAATACTTCCGGTCTGATATATTTATTTAGATTCATTTAATTATTATAATTAGCCACGAAGACACAAAGGCACTAAGAAGAAATTAGCGGGTTGTTTTCTTCGTGTCTTGGTGTCTTTGTGGCAAATTAATTATTATATCTAAAATCTCTGTGGCAGTAATAACCGTCCCATCGGTTTTATTATATGGGATAACCCGGCAATCAGTAAATCTCTGGATTTCCCTGATTATTTGTCCCTGATTCATTTCAGGGACGATAATTTTAGAGACAGTTTTAGGAATATCTTGTAATAACTTCTCGGGAAATGGCCAAAGAGTTTTAAGTCTGATGAAGCCGACTTTACATCCTTTTGCACTGGCTATCTGGATTGCCCTGTGGGCGCTACGTGCCGTAAATCCGTATGTGACTATTAAAGTCTCAGTATTTTTGGTAATAAAATATTTCTCAAATGATGATATTGTATCTAAATCATTGCGGATTTTATTACAGAACCTATTTACAGATTTTGCCTGTATTTCAGGTGATTGGGTCTTGCGATATCCCCATTCATCGTGGGTTGAACCTGTTACTGATAATTTTCTTCCCTGCCCGAATGCCGGCATAGGAGTTACAGCATTAGTTTTTAAATCTCCAAAAGGTGGTAGCCCTGTTTTCTTAGCCCGTTTTACAATAGGTATATCTAATTTTAATATAGTTGATTCTTTCAAGTGCGCAACAGCTTCATCAGCCAATAGGAATACCGGTACACGGTAAGTCTCGGCAAAATTGAATGCCTGGATAACCATTTCATACATTTCTGAAACTGACCAAGGTGAAAGGGCAATGATTTCATAATCGCCCGATGCACCCCCAGCGAACCTGCATAACATCACCTGAAGCAGGTTTGGTTGCCTGACCTGTGGAAGGTCCGGCTCTTTGGACATCTACTATAACACAAGGAGTTTCGGTCATTATTGCATAACCGATATTTTCCAGCATCAAAGTTAAGCCCGGACCTGAAGTAGCAGTCATTGCCTTGGCACCAGCCCATGATGCTCCTATTACTGCTCCGATAGAACCGATTTCATCCTCCATCTGAATAAAGACTCCACCTACCTTAGGTAATTCATTTGCCATTTTTTCCATTATCTCGCTTGATGGTGTAATAGGATAGCCGGCATAAAAACGGCAACCGGCATAAATAGCACCTAAGGCACAGGCTTCATTTCCTTGTAAAAACTGCTTCATTTTATTATTTCTATAGCAAGGTCGGGGCAATGCAATTCACACTCCATACAGCCCGTACATCTTTTCTGGTCTATTACTTGAGCGAGAAGGTACCCGCTTACGGTAGGTTCTGGTGACATGGCTAAGACTTTCTTTGGGCATATTTCAACACAGATAGCACAACCTTTACAGAGATTATCTTTAATAATTATTGAGAATTCTTTCATCCGTTAGAATATGCTAAATACGACTTATTATGAGACTTTCCAATGGAAGTAGCACAATATAACTACGCCACGGCAGTGTCATTGCGAGGAGTCCCACTGGGACGACGAAGCAATCTCATTAATCTCATTGGCGGTTTTGAGATTGCTTCGCCCTTACGGGCTCGCAATGACAGGGGGCGGAAGCAGTTTGCTCATAACAAGTTGATACTTCTATTAGAAAGTCTCCTTATTATTTACCTTTAAGAACTTTCTCAAAGATTTCCATAGCGATATCAATATCATTCTTGGTGATAATCAATGGTGGTGAAAAACGAATATTATTTTCGCCGCAACCGACAAGAAGAATCCCTTTCTTAAAGCAGTTATTCACAATATTATTTCTTCTTTCCGGGTCTTTGGCTTTGGTCTTCCTGTTCTTTACTATTTCTATACCGATCATTAATCCTTTTCCTCTGACATCACCGATAAAATCGTATTTATTCTGGAGAGATTTAAGGCGTTTGATTAGATAATCACCGCTGATTTTGGCATTTTCCACCAGAGATTCCTTGAGTAATTCAATCGTTTTCAGGGCTGCGGCGCAGCAGACTGGGTTACCGCCGAATGTATTGGCATGTGAGCCCGGTGTCCATTTCTGAAGACTGGCACGAGACACCATCGCACTTAAAGGCATACCTGATGCGATTCCTTTGGCAATACAAATAATATCCGGTTCAACTTTCCAATGTTCAACAGCGAACATCTTTCCGGTGCGGCCCAAACCTGTTTGAATTTCATCCGCGACTAAAATAATTCCATGCTTATCAGCCAGTTTTTTCAATCTTTGGAGGTATCCATCTGGCGGGACCACATAACCGCCTTCGCCCTGGATAGGCTCAATAAAAATAGCCGCTATGTCTTCAGGCGGGCTGACCTTGGTAAAAATAATATCCTCAAGATATGAAATACAGGCAAAATTACATTTTGGATAAGTCAGGTTAAAAAGACAACGGTAACAATATGGGTAGGGTATATGAGTCACTTCTGAAAGCATTGGCGAGAAATATCTACGTTGAGCGGCTTTGCTGGCAGTCAATGACAAAGCACCCATTGTCCGGCCGTGGAAACAACCGATAAAGGCAATCATTTTAGGGCGATGTGTGATATAACGGGTTAATTTTATGGCGGCTTCTATAGCCTCTGCACCGGTATTAGCTAAAAAAGCTTTCTTGGCGAATTTGCCCGGAGTAATTTTAGTTAATTCTTCTGCCACATCAGATTGCCAACGATAATAAAAATCTGTGCCTATCATATGAATGAGTCTTTCTGATTGTTTCTGTATGGCATGGACAATTTCAGGATGACAATGTCCTGTAGCACAGACCGCGACGCCGGCATTCAAATCCATATAACGGTTACCGTCAGGGTCTTCAATCATCATGCCATAACCTTTTTCGGCAACGAATGGATAGCCGCGTGTATAAGAAGGTGAGATATAACGTTTATCTTTTGCTAATACTTTCTTCGCTTCAGGTCCCGGCGGCAGTACCTTTATAAAAGGCAGATTTGCTGGTCTGTTCATCATAAATCAACATCCTTTCTGTATTATTTTTTATCAAGTTTCATATTGTATAAAAAATAATATATAAAAGATGTCGGATTGTAAAGGATTTCTCGGTTTTAATATTGACTCTGTTAAAAATGTTTTATATATTTATAAAAAGAGGTGATGTCATGCTAACAGAAATTCATTTCCTTTTGACCTATATGTGTAATCTTGAATGCGAGCATTGCTTCTTATTCTGTAGCCCAACTTCTAAAGGCACATTTACTCTAAACCAGATTCGGAAGGTATATGATGAATTAACCAAAATTGGAACCATTAAAAGGGTTTACTTTGAAGGAGGCGAACCATTCCTTTTCTATCCTATTATGCGAGAGGCGTTGAAAATTGCACATGAAATGGGCTTAGAAACCGGTATAATCACTAATTCTTACTGGGCG
>JAZDFP010000045.1:0-3532 GCA_043807745.1 Planctomycetota bacterium | reverse complement strand
CCGGTCATCTACGGCTGGAACGGGCGGTAACACCTTTACGGTCCGCTGGAACTACGGGCCCACTGGGAACAACGTTACAATAGGCGGAGGTACGATAGTCAAGATCTGCGCCCTGGAGATGGTGGAGATTCCGACCGGCGCATTCTACTATAATATCGGTGGGGTTGGTGGTTCTGATTATAATAACTGTGGTGGAGGCGTTCAGACGCTGGTAGATTCTGCAACAGTCAGTCCTACTGGTGCCGCTTTAGGTTGGCCCAACGGCTACACTTCATTTTACTCAGCAAAATACGAGGTTTCGCAACAGCAGTTCTGCGACTTCCTGAATACAATTACGGATACGACTGCGGCGACCTTTTATCCCTCGTGGGCTTATAACCAGAGTGGCTACCTCATCACAAATACCGGCACTTCACCGCTAACGTATACGACCGCTGCGCCTAACCGCGCCTGTAACCGGTTATCCTGGTCTGACGAGGCGGCGTATCTTTCCTGGACCGGCTTAAGACCGATGACCGAGATGGAGTTTGAGAAGGCGGCACGGGGGACAATAAGCGGAACAACAAATACACGGGTCTATCCCTGGGGCGATACCGAGCCATCCCTTACCACTGGCACGGTAGATGACGGGACGCATACTATATACTATGCCAATTATAGTGGCGGGTCGAAACCCATCTTAGTCGGCTGGTATTTAAGTCAGGGCTATGCTCCGGCTAACCGTGAATATACCGGTGCATCGCCTTATGGGGTGGCTGATTTAGCCGGCAATCTCTTTGAGCAGGTAATTAATTGTTCCTGGACGACCGTGCCTTCTAATGGTAACGGGACAATCACGGCGCCTGACACATGGCCTACTGCAATATCAAACAGGAACATGCGTGGCGGCGATTTTATCAACGGAGCCGGCTACCTGAGAATCTCCGTCCGCTCCGCAGCGAGCCTCTGGATATCGCCTCGCGATGATCAGATTGGTTTCCGTCCGGCCAGGACTAAGTAAAATGAAGTAATAAGTAAATAAGTTGACCTATATAGACATCGGGGCCACCCCATTGTTGTCAACTTAAGCCCAAAATGTCATCCTGACCCCGATGTTACATCGGGGGAAGGGTCTCATTTTATGCTTAAAACGAGATTCTTCTCCCGCCTCGGCGGGGTCAGAATGACAAATAAGGGTCGTTTAGTTCTTAATTTGACAACAATGGGTCTAACCCACTGGGGAAGAAAAGGAGGTAAAAGGTAACCATCCCAACGGAAAAGGTATCAATACCAAAAGAAAAGGTATCTATGAAAGGAGCATAAAATGCCTAATAAAGGTTATATCCCGGGCACAAAGGCTGATTTTGAGCTCTGGCAGCATAACTTCGTGACCAAGGTGGTGGCTACGCCAATCGCTTACGGGCTGGTGGCTGGTGTTAATCTCGCGGTTAAGAATGGATAAAAAGATTATTCGGTTTTAGTTTTAACTTTAATCATTTCTAATTCAGTTTGTTCTATCTTCTTGCAGAAATCAGCAAATGTCTGATACTGCTGAGGCGGAATATCCCGTTCCTCCAAACTGAATTTTCGTTCAATGATAATTTTTCCATCTTCCTGTTTTACCCATCTTAAGTAATATCCATACTGGGTTGACAGGATAAGACTTTTAGGCACATCCGCAATTGCCTTTTCCGGCAGGGTAATTCTAATCCGGTCAAAAACATTTAAACTTTTTGCTATATTAAATAATCGTAAGGCGAATTTACGATTTGTCTTTCTTAAGAATGCCTGGTTCAGTTGCAGCGGTTTTATAACGGTCTTAAACCCAAAACCATAATCGGTCTTTTGGGCAAATTGTGGTGCTTCACAGTTGAAATTAAGCCGCGTAATTTTTTCCTCTATATCAAATGCTGAAAAGTCAAAATTATTCAATTTACTGCCGGGGAAGAGTTGTCCTGTAATGCTTTCCACAATCTGTTTCTTTTGCTGTGTTGAGGTATATTCCTTAAGATAGGCTCTAAGACGAGTTCCATATTCACCACCTATTTCCATGGCGCCGGTTATCTCGGCTGAACCGGAGTCTAATAATTTGATGTCCAGGTTTAATGAGTTGCCGCAGAGTTCAGGAAACGGAGCAATAGGAATTTCCACTACTTTAATTCCTTCCGGCATAACCACATAAGCATTACCGCCTTGGATAGCGGAGGGAATTAAACCGAATGGCTGGAATTGAGCCGGTGCAATAAAAATACCGGCATCTGAAGTGTCGGAAACTGCTGGAGGCGGAATGTAAATCAAGGCATTATACTCTCCTATGCCCGGACCATCTTTATCAGGGTCTTTCCCGGGCCTGAACTTAGGTTGTGGTAATGCCCAATAGGCTTCAATATTCAGGGCATTTAAAAAACCCATCATTAAAGCACCGGCTGAACCTTCTTTTTCTATAATGGTCCAGCTTAATGATTCATCTGAACCGGGACCACCATGTCTGCCATATTCACCCTTGATTTCAGATACAGCAAATTTATATAATGCCTTTATTTTTTCTATAGGTGATTCTATGCCTTCAGTTAATTCTTCCGCTTTTTGTCTGACATTATATGGCACACGTTCTTTTGAGTAACGGTTATAAAATCCCAGGACTTGATTATCAAAAGAGAACGAGCCGGTATAGATATCTATCCATGGCAGCACTTCCTTCCCATCGGGCATCATTACTTCACTGTCATAGTCAGGAATATTTTTTATCTCCCAGATATAAGTCGTATATTTATCATCTTCTTTTTTATTTGGCGGGTATCCAAGGTATTTTGCCGGTAGTTTATACCTAATAGATTTGGGTATATTGACCATATAGCGGAACCATAAAATCGGCTCTTTGTTTCTTCTGAAATAAGGCGAATCTTCTATCTGGTTTACTTCATCGGAATTGCGGTGATAAAATGGTTCTCGTTTGATATACTTTAATTCTATAACCGTGCCGTTATCCAATTCAGGTAATCGTAAACTGCCTCCTGATTCTTGAATTGGGTCTGGTTCAAGGATACGGCCATCTTTGGTAAAGACTCGAGCACACTGCAATTCTCCGTATTTGTAAAGGTCTCCATATTTTTCACCTGCTTTTTTATTAAGCAATTTTACTATCTCGTGGCTACGTGTTTCTTTAGTTCTGAGATTATTTTCATCTTCACCGATTATTTTAACCAGATGTTCTTCAAATAGAATAATGCTGCCTGCTTCCGGATATTCTTTTTCTGACGGAGCTTTTTTGACGAGGTCTTCAACTGAGATTGGTATTTCTTCATACCAGGTTTCTTTTAATGCCTTTCCATCGGAGGCGGAAAGGCCTTTGGCGGAGAAATCCAAATACCGTCTGATTTCATCTTTATAGACCTGATATTTCGCGGGCAATTTATTAGCCATTTCCCAATATTCTCTTGCCTTGTCTGGTTTGCCCCATTCATAATAAAATTCAGCAATACTATCATAGTATCCATATTTTGCTGAATCAGACTTGCATAAGGAAAGTATTTTTTGATAGAGTTGTTCTGCT
>JAZDFP010000044.1:0-19315 GCA_043807745.1 Planctomycetota bacterium | reverse complement strand
TAATCTTAATGACTTTATTCATAAGCGTTTCTAATTTCATATGGAGGTCATTAGTAAAACGTGAACGTTCAATCAATTTCGCTTTATCCTCCGGTAATAAACTAAATTTCTCTTTTGGAGCACCGCATTTGGGACAATTATTTGGCGGATTATCCCCATCCGATATATAACCGCATACGCCGCATAACCATTTTTTCATTTAGTATTCCTTAATAAGATTATGAGATTAAATATATTTTTTTATTTATATATCCGATTTCTTATTATTGTCAAGGAAAAAGCCACAGATTTCACAGCCCCGTATTAAATACGGGGTTATATCTGGTCTCCGTCTTAGGCGGACATAGATTAAGTTCAATCTGTGGCTAATATAATTTCTCGCCTAGGGCGGAGTCTGATGCTGCTCCAGAGTCCGCCTCTAGCGACCTATGCGATTAAAATCATACCAGAAATTATCTTCAATATTCATGCATAAGTTAAGATATATTATATTTTTTTATTTTATATCGTAATGCTCTGGTATCTAAACCTAAGAGTTTAGCAGCATCAGTTTGATTCCATTTGGTTTGCTCAAGGGTATTTTTGATGTATTTTTTTTCTATTTCTTCTATTTTTACTTCCAAGTTAAAGCCGTTTATTTCTTTTGCTGATAATAAATCTACGTCAAAGTCAGAGATTTCTTTAGAGATAGTTGCATTATAAAATTTACTTGTATCCGAGAGTAGTTTTTCTCTATTGCTAAGAAGAGAAATTTGAATGATTTCATCTTCAGTTAATGCTACAGAACGTTGAACTACATTTTCCAATTCTCTGATGTTACCGGGCCAATGATAACTGATTAAAAAATTCATAGCCTGGTCAGAAAAAGCTTTAACTTCTTTCCCCATTATTTTACTATATTTAGAGAGGAAATGACCGGCTAAAAGGGGAATATCATCTTTACGCTGACGTAAGGGTGGTAGTTGAATAAAGATTACATTGAGTCGGTAAAATAAATCTTCCCGGAAGCTACCGTTTTTAACTTGTTTTTCTAGGTCTGTATTAGTAGCACCAATAAAACGAATATCTACTCTTTTCATCTCGGTACTGCCGACCGGTATAAATTCTTTCGCTTCAATAGCACGTAATAATTTAACTTGCAGTGCAGGAGAAAGTTCCGAGACTTCATCCAGAAAAAAAGTCCCTTTATCCGTTACTTCTAAAAGACCTTTCTTATCCGAAAAAGCATTTGTGAAGGCGCCTTTAACATGGCCGAATAATTCACTTTCCAAGAGGCTATCGCTAAAAGCCCCGCAGTTTACCGTTAAGAATGGCTCTGATGCTCTGGTAGATTGATAATGAATAGAACGGGCAATCAGTTCCTTCCCGGTCCCGCTTTCTCCTTGTATTAAAACGGTGCTGTTAGTGGGAGCAATCCGGCGGATGAGATTATAAATTTCTTTTATCTGTGGTGTGGTGCTGATAAATTTGAAATTCTCAATCATATTAGGAATATTGAGATTTTGACGGAGCCGATGTGATTGTATTGCCCGATTAATCGCAGGTTTTAAGTCAATCTCAGTATCAAACGGTTTTTTTATGTAATCATAAGCACCTTGTCGCATTGCTTCCGCAGCTGTTTTATCATCGGAAAAAGCAGTAACGACTAAAATTATTACATTGGGGTCTATTTCCTGGAAATGCTTGATTAATTCTAAACCGGAGATATCGGGCATCCTAATATCCTGGATGATTATATCAAATGGATTTTCTAAAGAAGCAGTTTTGAAATAGGCTAATGCCTCATTTGCTCGGGTAGATGTGACAATTTCATAGCCATCTTTTTTTAATATAATACTCAGGACATTACAAATACTTTCATCATCATCAACTAAGAGTATCTTACCTTTACTTCCCATAATTTTTATATATGAATGAAAAACCGTAAACTGTAAAATGAAAAGAGTAAAAAATCAAGAAAACTTTGTCCCCCAATATCCAATATGTCGGGACTCTAATACACTGGCTTTTTCGAGAATTTATGATACGCTTCAATATAACGAATCGTCCCTGTTTTTGAACGCATCACTACAGAATGAGTCATAGCGCCATTGGCTGTAATTCGGACACCCTTCAGGAATGAGCCATTGGTTACTCCGGTAGCCGCAAACATAATATCATCGCCTCTGGCTAATTCATCTATCGTAAAAACCTTATCTATATTTTTTATACCCATTTTATGTGCCCGCTTGACTTCTTCATCATTGCGCGGTTTTAACTGTCCCTGCATATCGCCGCCTAGACATTGCAATGCTGCTGCGGCTAATACCCCTTCCGGCGCCCCGCCGATACCTATTAAAAGGTCAACCTCTGAATCTTGCGGAAACGCTGTCGCAATCGCCGCGGCCACATCGCCATCCTGGATTAAAAAAATCCGCGCGCCTAATTCCCGCACTTCCCTGATAATGTCCGCATGTCTCGGACGATCTAAAATAACCACGGTCACCGACCCCACATCGCGGCACAGTTTTTTAGCAACTGCCTTGACATTATCTTTTACCGGTGCGTTAATATCTATCACGCCGGCGGCGGCCGGACCGACTGCAATCTTTTTCATATAAGTATCGGGTGCATTGAGAAAATATCCTCTCGGCGCTGCCGCCACTACCGATATCGCATTAGCCCGTCCCTGTGCGGTCAGGGTGGTCCCTTCCAGCGGGTCAATCGCAATATCAAGTTTTGGACCATCGCCCTTGCCGATTTTTTCTCCGATATACAGCATCGGGGCTTCATCCCTTTCCCCTTCTCCGATTACCACTGTACCGTCAAAACTAATGGCTGAAAATGCCTTGCGCATATAATCTACCGCGGCCTGGTCGGCGGCTTTGTCATTGCCTAAGCCCATCCATTTAGCAGCCCCTAATGCTGCCGCTTCGGTCACCCTGACAAATTCCAATGCCAAATTTCTATCCATATTTTCTCCTTTTCTTACTCGCTGTTAGACTCCCGCAAAAGCGGGATGAATTACAATCCATTTATAAAAATCATATAATAATATTGGGCAGGTCTGTCTGTCAATTGATAGTAAACTTATTAATTTGAGATTGCCCCGACATAATTCGTCGGGACAATCTCACCCTGACCCCGCTCTTTCTGAGAAAGAGCGGGGTCAGGGTCTCAATTTATGTAATACTAATATGGTACCATTCTAATTTAGCGGGAGTTCCCCACCTGTAAGGGTGGGGTTCTTCATCGGGAGGCTTCGCTCTGCCTTTGTGGTGGATTTTCTTGACAGGGTTTGTTTCTATAGTCCCAAATCTGTCGGGGCTCTGCCGAGTGAATATAATAATTTGAGCACAGAATCTATTTTCGCACCGGTATCATCTTCTGTGCCTGCACGGTTAGGATAAATCTCGTATAATTTGCGATATTTAATAGGAGTAATGTTTATCATTAATGAATTAGCACCTGCCATTAATCCTTTTTTCGCCCCTTCGTTCTTATCCAGTGTTTCCAGTGCAGTTGTTACAAGAATCTTTGATTCGGGATACATCAATCTGGCGTTAGCAATCGCATTAAGCATCAAGGTTAACTTAGGTGATGAATGGTTGCCTAATGGTGTTTGCGGATGCGGGATAAACGGACCGAACGAGAACATTTCTGCTCCTAATGAAGCAGTTAATTTAATATTACTAATAATATCCTTGGTTTTCTGTCCAGGCAACCCGACAAGGAAACCTGTAACAATCAGATACCCTATATCTTTGAGATTTTTTATGAGATTCAGGCGGTTAACGAATGATGAATCAGGTTTGATTTTAGTGTAAAGTTTTTCATCACAGGTTTCAAATCTTATCAAGGCGCCGCGGGCACCGGCATCAAACAGTCTTTTATATATACCAACATCACGTTCTCCGATACTCAGAAATATCAGCACGGGACATCGTTTTCTAATTTCATTAACAATCGTATATAATTTATCATCATCGTACCAGTAGTCCTCTCCGGACTGCAAGACCAAAGCCTTAAAACCTAACTTATTAACGGCATAATCTACAGCAGAGAGAATTTCATCAATGTCCATCCGGTAACGGGTGATATTTTGATTGTCTTTTCTGATGCCGCAATAAAGGCAGTTATTTTTGCAGTAATTAGAAAATTCCAGGATACCGTGGACACAACAGGAATTACCCTGGTATTTTTGCCTGATGGCATTGGCGCGCTCGTATAATGTTTTAGGATTATTAGAAAGTTTTTGGTCTGTTTTCTGGAGTTTGAAAAAGAGGTCTTTCCATTCATTAAGGATTTCAAGAGCTTCTTTTTCTGGGATTGTGCTGACAACAAAACCTCCCTGCGCATAGACATAATCGCCGAGTTTGGTTTTGGTCAGGTCGGTATATGCCTTTTTCCTTTCACCGAAATATTCTATAGTGGCGGTTTTACCGTCCAATTCTAAGACTTTACCGGGGATAGCATAACACATAGAAAGTTAATTTATATTTTAGATGTCTATGAATACTAATAACCAATAAATATAATATAATATTCTTCCGATAAAAATTGTTCCGCCACCCATTATAAAAATCAGTACGATAATAAGTCCGAATGGCTCAATGCGGTCCAGTGTTTCTTTCATATGCCAGGGGACAAGATATCGTAATACCCTTGAACCATCTAATGGTGGTATTGGTATCAGATTAAATATGCCTAATATAATGTTTATTAGAATTAACAATATAAAAAAAACGAGATGGAAATAATGCAATAAAATTGGTGGCGGTGTATTTGTCAATAAATAATCCCCTCTATTGATTGCTTGTATTAAATAAGCATAAAAAATATTCATATCCATTGGTAAAATTTTAACGGACAAGAAGAAAGCTATAAAACCGAGTATTGCTAATGAGAAATTAGATAATGGACCTGCCAGACTACTTATCATCATTCCTTTATCTGGATTTCTAAAATTATAATGGTTAATAGGGACAGGTTTAGCGCCCCCGAATGGAAAATGTAATACTATATAAGTTACTAACGGCATTATTATTGTATTAAACAAATCAATATGTTTGATAGGATTAAGGGTGATACGGCCCGCAAGATATGCGGTTGGGTCGCCTAATTTATAGGCTGCCACGGCGTGGGCGCATTCGTGAAGTATAACTGAATAGAGTAAAATGAAATAAAAAAGGCAATATAATGGAATTGACTCAAGCATTTTATTAACCGTTTACCAGATATGACAAAGAACTTCGCCGCCTACTTTGAGTTTTCGGCATTCATGGTCAGTCAGAATACCTTTAGGTGTAGAAACAATAGATATTCCCAAGCCGTCAAGGACTTTATCAAGTTTGTTGACCTTGTTATAAACACGGCGACCAGGTCTGCTGATTCGCTTAAGACCGCTGATTATACTTTCATTATCAGGAGTATATTTCAGATAAATTTTCATGATACCACTTTTTTCATCATCAAATAATTTATAATCTTTAACGTACCCATTTTCTTTAAGGACATTGGCGATTTCCTTTTTTAGATTAGAAGCCGTTATTTGGACGGTTGGCGCCTTAGCCATAATTGCATTACGGATACGGGTCAGCATATCGGCAATAGTATCGGAACAACTCATTAATAACTCCCTTCGAGATAAATAAATTTACCAACTTGCTTTTTTTACGCCCGGTAATTTACCTTCCGATGCGAGGTTTCTAAAGCAAATCCTACATATTTTGAATTTACGATAGTAAGCATGCCGGCGACCGCATATTTGACAGCGATTGTATTTGCGGGTCTTATACTTTGGTTCCTGACGTTGTTTTATTCTTAAACATTTACGTGCCATATCTTTTTCTCTACGCTCTTTGCTATGTTAATCCTTAAAAGGGAAACCCAATGCTTTAAGCATCTTATAAGACAATTCTACAGAAGACGAATTAATTACCATAGTGATATCCATTCCCTGGACAAACTTAACATTATCAATAACAATTTCAGGGAAGAGGACCTGTTCGCTCAGTCCCAAATTATAATTACCGGCTTGGTCAAATGATTTCTTAGAATAGCCCCTGAAATCTTTTTGTTTCGGAATAACGATACTGATAAGTTTATCGAGAAAGTTATACATCATTTCCTTACGCAATGTAACCTTACAACCGATAAGTTCGCCCTTACGTAACTTGAATCCTGAAACGCTTTGTTTGGCTTTAGTCAATATGGGTTTTTGTCCGGTGATAATAGCGAGGTCTTTAGCTGCTGCTTCTAATCTATCTTTAGTTTCAATAACTTTACCTACGCCCATATTAACCACGATTTTTTCTAATTTCGGGACTGCAAATCTATTTTGATGAAGAGATTCCTTAATCAGTAATGGCACAACTTCCTGTCTATATTTTTCCAGTAATCGATTCATTTATTTAAGCCTCAGCTACAACTTGAGAGCATTTCTTACAAACACGATTTTTTACACCGGATTCGGTAGTTTTATAACCTACTTTAGTAGGTTTACTGCAATTAGGACAAACAAGTCTTAATTTAGATATATGTATCGGCGCTTCTTTCTGGATACGGGCACCGTGTGGATATTGATTGTTACGGCGCATATGTTTCCAGAGCAAATTTATTCCCTGAACAATCGCAGTTTCAGCTTCCGGGATAATTCTGATTATCTTACCGGTTTTGCCCCGGCTTTCTCCGGATATAACTTTGACAACATCATTTTTCTTAATACGCATACCTAAACTACTTCGGTGGCTAATGAAATAATTTTCATGAAGTTTTGTCTTAATTCTCGTGGCACCACGCCAAAAACTCTTGTGCCTCTTGGATTTTTATCGACATCTATCAAAACCACTGCATTACGGTCAAAACGAACATAAGTGCCATCCGGCCGGTGCAATGCGTGTTTGGTTCGGACTATTACACCACGGACAATATCGCCTTTTTTTATATCACCGGCGGCGATAATCTTTTTTACGTTACCGATAATGATGTCTCCGATGGCACCATACCGGCGCCTGCTGCCTCCCAGAACTTGAATGCAACTGACGATTCTCGCGCCTGTATTATCAGCCACCAATAGTTTCGTTTTCATCATTATCATAAAGAAACTTCCTCTGTATCGTTACTTTTTATCAGATGCCTTCTCAACGATTTTGACCAGACGCCATCTTTTTGTTTTACTCAAAGGCCTGCTCCCTGTAATTTCTACTTTATCACCTACTTTTGCCTCGTTTTTTCCATCATGCACTTTGTAAGATGAGGTTTTACGAATATATTTCCCGTATCGGGGATGTTTAACCAATCTTTCTAACTCAACAGTTATTGTTGTGGCTGAATTATTTTTTACAACCGCACCGGTTACTATCTTGTTTATTTTGTGTTCCATTTAATTCCTACTTCTTTATCTTTTACCCGAAATTGAAAGATTTATATCTTTATAAATAAATTTATACTTGTCAAATAATTTATATAAAAAACATAAAATTTATTGACAGGCTATAAATAACTCCTAATATACAAAAACTTTAATAATTGGCACTAAGACACGAAGTTTTATTTTCTTGGTGTCTTGCTGGTTAACTCGTATGATACAAGTTGAAGGATTAACTAAAAAGTTTGGTGGTTTTACCGCAGTAGATAACATTTCATTTAGAGTTGAAAACAAAGAGATAGTGGGTTTTTTAGGCCCTAATGGTGCCGGTAAGACAACCACCATGCGGATACTTACTTCATACCTTGCGCCTACATCAGGTAAAGCAGCCATTGCCGGTTTTGATGTGGTGCGAAATTCATTAGAAGCGAGAAAAAGAATCGGCTATATGCCTGAAAGTGTTCCTTTCTATTCTGAAATGCGGGTAAAAGAGTATTTAACTTTCAGGGCAAAGTTAAAAGGCGTGCCCCGAAAAGAAAGAACCTCCCGGATATCAGAAGTCCTGGAACGTTGTCGTGTTAAAGAAGTTGAAAATAAGATTATCGGTTATCTTTCTAAAGGCTATAGACAACGGGTCGGGTTAGCCGAGGCTATTATCCATAATCCGCCCATCCTTATTCTTGATGAACCGACTATCGGATTAGACCCTCATCAAATAAAACAAACACGGGAACTTATTAAAGAATTAGGAAATAATCATACGATTATTATTTCTACTCATATTTTGCCTGAGGTGGAAATGGTTTGCAATCGTGTTATTGTCATTCACCAGGGAAAAATCGCCGCAATGGATACATTAAGTAATCTGATAAAATCACAGAAAATAAAATTAGATATTCGCGGGGCCATAAGTGAAATAATCAACGTGTTAAAACAAATAGAAGGCGTTAAAAATATTTCTTATGCTCCCGCCTTCGCCGATGCTTCGGCGGGCAGGGAAGATAATTCCTGGAATATTATGACAATAGAATTAACCGGCGAAAAGGATATCAGGGAAGATATCTATCACAAGATACTGGAAAATAAATGGGTTATCCGTGAGTTTAAGACCGAGCGAATGAGTCTGGAAGATATGTTTATCAGGATAACCGCCAGAGAACAACTTCAGCCTGAGGCTGATGTGCCTTCCTGCCCGCCTTTGGCGGGTGAAGCGGAAACTAAAAATAATAAACAATGAGAAATATCTTAATTTTAACTAAACGAGAATTAGCCGCTTATTTCTATTCGCCATTGGCATATGTCATTATTACGGCATTTCTATTCTTTTCAGGTTATTTCTTCTGGACATATCTAAGGTGGAGTGCTGATGCAACCGTCCTCAGATATGTTCTGGAATTAATCGGATTTACCAGTCTGATTATTTCTCCGATGATTACGATGAGGCTTTTGGCAGAAGAGATAAAATCAGGCACATTGGAAATTCTGATGACTGCCCCTGTTACCGAAACTGAAGTTGTTGTTTCAAAATACATAACGGCTTTAGTATTTTATTTATCATTAATTATCCCGACCGTTGCTTATGTTATATTACTTATGAAATGGGGTAATCCTGACCTTGGAGCAATCATTTCTGGTTATGCCGGTCTTATATGTTTAACAGGTGTATTCCTGAGTATCGGACTTTTTGTATCGTCTCTTACCTCTAATCAGATTGTGGCGGTAATTATTACCTTTATTATACTTCTTATCGGCTGGGTCATCGGATATGCCGGCGAATTCTTCCAGCAACAATACTGGAAAGATATTTTTAAGTATATCGGTTTCTTTGACCATTTTGATTCATTTAGAAAAGGTCTGATTGACAGCCGGGATATATTCTATTCCTTAAGCCTAATTGTATTTTTTATATTTCTTACCGTACGAATATTGGAATCGAGAAGATGGCGGTAGCCCCGCACATAACTTCTACTTGGGTTACCCAAAGCAGTCAGTTATGTGTGGGGGAAATAGGTTAAATATATGATAGACGAACCAGAAATCAAAGACGCTGAATTTACAGTTAAAGAGACGAATACGCCTAATCCTGCAGAGGGTTGGGGACGGAAGCAAAAAACCATGACATTTTTTAATGTCCTGGTAATGGTTTTGATTGCTCTGGGTGTTTTAATTGGTGTTAATTACGTCTCCCAGCGGCGTTATTTCAGAATTGACTGCACTTTCAAACAGGAATATTCCCTATCCAGCAAGAGTAAAGAAATACTCAAACAGATAAAAGAACCTATCATTATATATACATTCTTTGTGCAATCTCAAGACCCTGTTATGGCTGACGTCCAGAGAATGATGACCGACCTTCTTGAAGAATACAAGATTTATTCGCGAGGTAAAATACTCATTGAATTGGTTCAACCTGCTACAAGCCCTGAAAAGGTTGAGATATTACAAAAAAAGTTCAAACTGGAAACTATTGCTCCCAATGATATGATTCTTCGTTCAGGTTCAAATCAGAAGAATGTCAACCTGATTGAAACCTTTGAACGCGATGAAGGTCCTTACGGCAGAAGCGGCGGACTTAAGGAATTCAGAGGTGAAGAATCACTTACCTCGGCTATTATGACTATGATTAATACACAAAAAACAACCGTCTATTTCGTCAGCGGACATAAGGAAGGAGATATCACTGATAATTCTCCTGAAGGATATGCTACTTTTATCAATTACCTGCAGCGGGAGAATATAGAAAGTAAGAAAATAAATCTTTTAGAGACCACTCAAATACCGGCTGATTGCAACACTTTAGTTGTCGCTGGTCCTCAAAGTAAGATATCAATGCCGGAGCAAAACCAGATAAATAACTATCTTAAAGGGGGCGGTCGGGTTTTGATAATGATTGCCCCTCTCGCTGAAACCGGTCTGTCGGATTTCCTCAAAGAATGGGGTATAAAATTAGAAGAAGGAATAATAATTGACCCTCAAAAATGCGTGGCTTTCCTGATGAAAAATGTAACTTGGATTGTTGCCAATGATTATCCGCATCATCCTATCACAGAAAAGATGGCCAGTGAAGAATCTATTTTACCCGGTGCCTGTGCCATAGCATCAATATCACCGACCATTGCAACGGAAATAATAAAATCATCATCTTATTCCTGGCTGGAAAAGGATATGGATGCATTATCCAAGGGCCAGGCAAGATTTGATAAGGATAGCGACCGTAAAGGGCCTATTAGTGTTGGCGTAGCCGTAAGTAAAAAAGTAGGTTCGACTGGCTCACTACAAGAAGGAGATAAAGAATTACGTCTGGTGGTCATTGGTAGTTCTGATATGGTTATAAATAAATTTCTTGATGCCGATAGTCCTCTCGGTTTCGGAAGAGTTGACCTGACTCTTAATTCCATTCGCTGGCTGGCTGGTCAGGAATCATTTATCTCTATTGAACCCAAGAAAATAGAAACCAAACGCGTTGACCTTACTCCAGCCAGGATTACGTTCCTGTTCTGGTTTAGTATGATAATTATACCGGCCATCGGCGCTGTATTCGGTATCTTTGTCTGGATAATAAGAAGGAGATAGTAAAATATGAAAACCAAAACAACTATTATTCTTTTTATTATAGCTGTCTTATTGGGTGTTTATATTTTTGTAATTGAGAAAAAACTGCCTACTACCGATGAAATAGAAGCAGGCAAGAAAAAGGTTTTCGCAGTCAAATCCGGGGACATCAATAAAATATCCATCAAGTCCTTAAACTCGTTTTTAATATCAATGAACTGCGTTACGCCGAGCGGCAAGGCATTGATTTTTAACCGGACCTCCGATGGCAAATGGGAGATAACCGAACCTATAAAAACAAGAGCCGACCAATCGATGCTTGATAACATTGCCTCTCAATTAGCTGAACTTGATAAAAAGGACACCGTTAAAGACATTAGTAATCTGGAAAACTTCGGCGTTCTTACGCCTATGATAAACGCTTCTTTTCAGGTAAAAGATAAAACATATAATATTAAGTTTGGCAAAGATGCACCGCTGGGATTAGGTGTTTATATGGCAGTTGACCCAGTGGGTGAAGGGCAAAAAGAGGTTTATGTGGTTGAACGTAATCTGGCTGACCTGCTCGGCAAGCCGGGATATGAATACCGCAATAAAAAAATAGTAGATGCTAATACCTATGATATTAATAATCTTAAATTAGTTTATCCCGACAAAACTATTGAAGTACAGAAGAAAAACGATGAATGGTATATCGCCCAGCCCATTTCAGAGAAAGTCGACCAGACCAAAGTCCGTGACCTTCTTTCCAACCTGAGCACTCTGTCTGTGGCGACTTTCTTGGTTGATAACGAGACTGATATCAAGAAATACGGGTTGGATAAACCGCTGCTTAAAGTAATAATTCCAGATCCTAAAGAGGCAAATAAATCTGAGACTATCCTGATAGGCGAGGAAATGGAAAAGGATAAAAATGTGGCAGCCAAGGAAGGCATTCAGACTATTGTTACAATTAATAAGAGTTCTATTGATAAAATAATGCTTGAACTGGATGACCTGCGTAATAGGAAAATATTGGACCTTGAAACCGCGAAATTAAAGAATATCCGGATGGATTCTAACCGGAAAGAGGTTTTTTATCTGGAAAAAGACAAGGATAACAAATGGCAATTCACTTATCCCGCTATGACCGTTACTAATAATGCACCTGCTGATGTGGATAGTTTTATAGACAAATTAAATAATACGCTCATAGAACAATTCGTGGCAGATACGACGATAGATTTGACTCCCTACGGATTATCAGAACCGTTTACAGGCGTAGAACTCGTTTTCAATAATACCGCTTCTCCTACTGTTACAACCAGAATCCAATTGGCAATGGGCAATGATAACAAATATGTTTATGTCAAGAAACCTGATGAAATTCGCGTGATATCAGTCAGCCCGTCTTTGTGGGATTATCTTAAACAGGGTTCTATTCACTTCCGTAAAAAGAGTATGTTTAATATTCCTTCTGAGCAGGTCAGGAAGTTGACTATTTCTGCACAGGATAAAACCTCAATCTATGAACAGGTGGGTATTCAGGAATGGAAGATGATATCACCTACGGAAGCAGCACTGGGGAAATATGGCGACCTGACCAATCTTATGCTTGAATTTTGCAATATGAGCGCTTCTGAATTTGTAGTGGATATCAATATCAATCCTGATTTGGCAGCTTATGGCTTGGAGAAACCCGATTTTAATATCACTTTAGAATACGGCGATAAATCCCGCCAAAGCGGGACTACAACCACTAAAAATCTTCATATCGGCAAGAAGGCAGAGACCCATTATTATGCCCGATTAGAAGATGATATGGTCATATTCAAGATGACAGCAAATCCCGTTGATATCATCAACAAGATTCTTGAAGGCAAAAAAGAATCGCCTAAATAGATAATCTCCACTATTCGCAATCCATTGACTTGACTCGCTTTAATTGATAAACTACCAGTAAATTAGATGTATCATACCCACTCGAACGACAATAAAGTCGGGTAGGAGATAATTCTATGACAGTCAAAACTACTTTTTCATTATTAATTATAAGTCTTTTATTCATCATTATCAGTATTTTCCCCTTGATAACAGCAAATCAATCGGATTCACCCCGGACCAAAGAGCCAGCGCGTGAGCCGTTCGGGTTACCCAAGATTAAATCTACAGGTAGCGGTATGGGTTATATCTTTGGGGAAGTTCAGCAATTATCCGGCGAAGAGAAACTCTGGAGCGAACAGAAGACAAAAGTCGCCCCAAAAATCAGCGAATATCAATATGCTGATGCAATTGCTTCGCTGACGACTTTCCTGAAGTTTATAACGAATGAGAACCTGAAGCAGGACATAAATTATTGGTTGGCGGACCTGAAAGATGAAATGACCTTATTTAACAATATGGCAAAAGGTTTATCCACTCAGGGCAAACGCCAGAAGATTGTCCTGAGCAACAAGGATATCTGGATAATCAAGGCGGATGAAAACGGGTTTGAGGGTTCTTTCGCCGGATTGAGCGGTAGTGTTTACAAACGCCAGTGGAAGGATATTCCGTCTAAAACAATTTATGACTTATTTCCTAATAACCTTTCCAAATGGGACTACTTCTATTTGGCGCTTTTCTGTTACAGTCATAATCTTATCAGGGAAAGCGAGAGAATATTAATTATTTGCCTGAAACAATATCCCGAGCAGCAGGAACGGATTAGCCGCTCTATCGCCCGCTATCGGAATGTCCCTCTGCCGCCCGGTGGTTTTTGTGAATACGAAAAGAAAATAATCACGGTTGAAGAAAAATCATATCTGGAAAAAGGTTATGTTAAGTATGAAGGCGAATGGATGCCTTATGAGGATATGATGACGGCTAAAGGCTTTGTTAATTATCAGGACAAATGGATTACCGTTGACGAGAAAGCCAAACAGGAATTCAATGAAAGTAATCTGGAAGCGCTGAAGAAACTGTTGGCGCCCAAAGGCGTCATCGACCAACCCGGCGCGGATAAGGAAAACCTGCCATGGGACAAGGCGCGCACTAAAGAAACAGACCACTATGTGATTACAGCAAACCTGACTCAGGAGGCGCTTGATGACCTCTGTTTCTTGATGGAATGCTTCTTCTTTGAGGCATCAAGGATATTCAAATTCTATAATGCGCCCGACTATAAACTGAAGGTCTATGTTTTTAAAAATAATGACGAATACGACAAGAACGGCGGTATCTTCGGCTCGGGCGGTGTTTTTATGGGCGATAGGATAATGACATTTTACCAGCCGTCGCACACCACCTCTGTATTATTGCATGAAGGCACCCATCAGTTTGTCCATATGGTTTGTAGTTCCAAGGTGCCGCTCTGGATTCACGAGGGTTTGGCATCATATTATGAGTCAAGCAAGTTTGAGGGGACTTCTCTTAAGACTAATATTGTAAATCGGGAAAGATTGAAAAAGATGCAGGAGCGGATTAGCCAAAAAACCGCCTCCACTTTTGATGATATAATTAATTTGGATGTCGGTTTCAGCGGCTATGAGTATGCACATAGCTGGAGCCTGATTTATTTCTTTATGAATTATAAAAACGGACATTATGCCAATTCCTTTGATAAATATTTTCAGGGAATAAAGAAAGAAGGAATTCACAGTATTGCTCAGCATAATGAACTATTTGAGAAAACGTTTAATGAAAAAATAGACGTGATAGAACGCCAGTGGGAAGATTATATCTTAAACCTGAAATAAATCATCTTAGTCGGGATTATATTAGAATTAAGTTGTTATATCGGTGGGCTGATAATATTTCTTGAAATAGTAGGCAACATTGACCAATCCAATCATCACCGGAACTTCAACTAATGGGCCAATCACTGCGGCAAAAGCCGCACCGGAATTTATACCGAATACGGCTACGGCAACTGCAATTGCCAGTTCAAAATTATTACTTGCCGCCGTAAAAGATAGTGTAACGCTTTTGGGATAATCCGCACCGGCTTTTTTACTCATATAAAAAGACAGCAAAAACATCACTACGAAATAAATAAGCAAGGGAATAGCAATCCGAATCACATCCATCGGTATTTTGACGATGTATTCACCCTTCAGTGAAAACATAACAATAATAGTAAATAATAGGGCAATTAAGGTAATCGGACTAATCTTCGGGATGAATTTCTTCTCATACCACTCTTTATTGATTAGTTTGATTAACGTGAATCTGGTAATGATACCCGCTAAAAATGGGATACCCAGATAAATAAAAACACTCTTAGCAATCTGGCTGATGGTAATATTGACTTCAACTCCTTTAAGTCCGAACCAACCGGGCAGGATGGTGATAAATACCCAGGCATAAACCGAGAAGAACAATACCTGGAATATAGAATTAAAAGCAACAAGACCTGCGGCATATTCGCTGTCGCCTTTAGCAAGTTCATTCCAGACAATGACCATGGCAATACAGCGCGCCAGACCAATCATTATTAAGCCGACCATATATTCCGGATAACCGTGTAAGAATACGATTGCCAGAGCAAACATCAAAATCGGGCCGATAACCCAGTTCTGCACTAACGAAAGCACCAAAACTTTAATATTGCGGAAGACATCGCCGAGTTCTTCGTATTTAACCTTTGCCAGAGGCGGATACATCATAAGGATTAACCCAATTGCGATTGGGATATTGGTCGTGCCTGATTTAAACTTATCCCAGAATTGCGCGACCGAAGGATAGAAATAACCCATCCCGACGCCGATGCCCATCGCCATGAAAATCCAGAGTGTTAAAAACCGGTCTAAAAATGATAATCTTTTAACTTTATCTTGATTCATAGTTTTTTCCCCGCTACCCTGTGCCTGACTGGCTTCAATCAATAAGAATTAGACGATATCTTGTGATTCTTGAGTCGGATACTAAGGCAAAGCACGAACCCGCAGGCGGCAAAGCTCATGCCGGACACGATGATAAAAAGCATATCGGGTAGGATAAATAAAGCATACAAAAACGCTATGCCGCTCGTCGCCGTCCATAATATGTAGGAAACAATATTAGCACTCGGTTTTTTATGATAATATAGGTCTTTTATTGTGGGCCAGTAAGCAATTAGTCCGATAATGCCCGTCGTGCCATAAGCTACGGTCAGTGCCCATACCAAAATATCTTTCATAATCTTATTCTAAACTCAATATTAACGGTATTATTTGTAATTTAATTCAGAATTTTCCCATCTACGATATTGATATGCCTTTTAGTGCTTTGGGCTACTGCAGGATTGTGGGTAACCATAACGATAGTAATACCGCTTTTATTAAGTTCCTTAAAGTAATCAACCAATTCATCGGTTAATTTCGGGTCAAGGTTTCCGGTCGGCTCATCAGCCAGGATAATTTCCGGATTATTGGCTAATGCCCTTGACAATGCCACCCTCTGCTGTTGGCCGATACTGAGTTCAGACGGTTTATGGTCAAAACGCTGTCCTAACCCGAATCTTTCCAGCAATTCTTTGGCGCGCTTGATTTGCTCTTCTTTTGATTTGCCAGCCAAAAAGAGCGGTATCTGGACATTTTCCAAAGCAGTCAGATACGGAACGAGATTGAAGGTCTGGAACAAGAATCCGATAGTGGTTAATCTTATTAAGGCGCGTCCGGTAACACTCATCTGATACAATGATTTATCCTTGATGTAAACATTGCCGTTGGTCGGGCTGATTAATCCGCCTAATGTCAGAAGGAAAGTCGTCTTGCCGCTGCCGCTCGGTCCGACAATGCCGACAAACTCGCCTTTGGTAATAGTCAAATTGATATCCTTTAAGGCATTAACAATTGAAGAACGGCATTTAAAGTTCTTATTTATGTTTTCTACTTTTATCATATTCTATTGCTCCTGTAATATTTGTGCCGGGTCAAGTCTGGAAGCCCTGATTGCCGGGATAATACTTGAAATACAGGTAATTAACAAGGCAATCAATACTGACCAGCCGAATAAGTTATATAACGGTAATACCGTAATGCCGGCAATCTTGGGTCCGAGTATAACCGCTAATCCGGTGCCGACAAAATAACCGACTATTCCGCCGATTAATCCTAAAATAACCGCCTTGGCAAAGAATATGAACATTATCCGCCAGGGAGAACAACCGATGGCTAAGAGCGTGCCGATTTCTTTCCGGCGTTCCTGAACATTCCCAAACATATAATTTGCAATACTGACGCATCCGACCAGAATAATAATAATCAGGAAAATCAGGGAAAACTTTTCCATCATATTATTAGTATCCTGCTGGGTCTTGACAATCTGATTGATGGTTACTACCCTTGCATCAGGAAGTAACCTATTTAGCCCGTCAATTAAACCGCCCGCAATCTCGCGACAACAGCCGATTACTTCAATGGTATTAATCGTATCTTTTTTATTAAATAGTTCCTGGACTTTATGCAGATTGGCGAAGACCCTGGAATCGTCAACCGTTCCGGTAGCGGGCAATATTTCTTTTACTGTAAAATCATTATCCTTAATCCTGATTTTAGAATTAATAGAAAGTTGTAATATGGAAGCAACTTCATGCCCTATTAATACTTCATCCGGCTTTAAGTCCTGGATTATCAGTTTCCTGATTGCGGTTTTTTCTGATGCCGTATCCATAGTCGGCGCCGTGCCACAGGCAGACGGCTGTTTGAATATCCCGCCGGAAATCTGCCAGCCCGGTTTTGCCATGAATTCATTCTTGGGAATTATGCCCGTAAGATTAAATCTGCGGTTATTAAGGGTAATCGGAACCGTTAGTTTTGGAGAAAGGTTATCAACTCCTTGAAGGTCCGAGGTAATGATGTCATTCACATACGATTCAGGTATTTCTGCACCTTCTAAATCAGCCGAGTAATAATTTTCTATAGTGCTTGATTTGGGAAGGATAAGCACATTAGTTCCTAAAGTATCAAGTTCATACGCCACAGCCCTTGCCGAGAAGTAAGAAATTGTTCTGATGGAAACGATAACCGTAATTCCCAGCAGGATAGCCATAAAACCGGTTAATAACTGGCTCTTTCTGACAAATAATTCCTTCATTACAATACTGGTTAATTTCATATTTGTATCTCCTTATATTCTTAATGTTCTACTCATCGAGTCATTCCTGCGAAAGCAGGAATCCAGAGAACCCTTTATCCGACTGGATTCCCGCCTACGCGGGAATGACGGTCAAAGTGAGTATATATAAAAGACTACACGAGCCTTTCATCAATAGTCTTATCAGCCGCCTGGACCGCAATTGGTGCAAGATTTAGTAATCAGTCTTTTTAGTGCTTCAGCGGTAAGTTTATCGTATTCAATCGTTCCCTTTACTGTTCCATCCTGCATAATGACCACTACCGGCTTTTTTATATCCGCTGAGACAGCGGCGCGCGCCAATAGGTCTTTCTCTGCTCCATCAGCCGGGTCAACAATAATTACCTGAATCGGCGTTTGCGATGACATTTCTTTGGCTACTGCATTAACGATGGTCTCGGCTTTATTGGAGCCTTCTAATTTGGGATTATTAAAAAGCATAACAATCAGCTTTTTATCCTTATTGGCTCTTAATGTCTCCAATGTTTTAGGCGTTACGAATGCTTCTCCGATTTCTTCCGGTTTAACCTTTTTAATGAATCCTTTGGTAACTATTTCACCGGGCGCAATCGCAAGAATGAGCGGTTTAGCGACCTTATTAACCTCAAATCGGTTGATAAACTTTTCCTCAGACTTATCCTCAACGTTTATTTCCGTAAAAACCGCTTTATCGCTGTAAGTTATTTTCGCCTTGTTAAATACATCGCTCATAACAACAGTATTAGCGTCAGCCTTATCTTTAAAGAAAAGCACCATAAAATACTTATTGTCTTTATGTGCTTTCAGCATCTCTAATGTCTTGGGGGTGGCAAAGGCTTCTTCCAGTTCTTTTTCGGTAACGGTTAGAGGATACTCTTTGGTGATAATTCCCTCGGGAGCAATGGCAATAATAATCGGTTTGCTTTTCTTGTCAATCTCAAACTGCTTGATAAACTTTTCCTCAGCCGCATTATCAATACTTATTTCTATAAAAGAGGCTTTTTCTGCGTAAGTAACTTTAGCCTTGCTGAACACCTCAGCCATCTTGGAAGCAATTGGATTATCTTTATTCTTAAAGAAGAAAGCGAAAAGATATTTATTCTCTTTATTGCATTTATCCAGGGCCTGAAAAGCAGACATGTTTTGAGGCGGGGCCGGTTCCTCGGCAATGATATTAAAATTAATGGCAGATAAGAACCCTATCAAAGATAATAATATGATGGATTTCATAATATTTACTCCTTTCTTTATAATATGTATTCGGAATCCGCCATATCATATCAAACTGCACAGATTCCATTTTACTGTTTCAATACGGTTACTATAGAAAAAATCCTGTCATCATTATTCGAAATCACTTAATTA
>JAZDFP010000043.1:0-8359 GCA_043807745.1 Planctomycetota bacterium | reverse complement strand
AAACGACATCAAAGAAAAAGATAAAAAATAATTGCAACTAATCAGATTAAATAATTCACTTAATAAAGAAAGGAGACACTTATGAGAAACGGATATAAACTTGGATTAATAACAATAGTTATCATGGTTATGCTATTGGGGTATGGTGGGTTTTGCATGCGTGATGGGAAACCTGAATCTGGCAGTAACGTAGGAACGGTTTCTGGTAAAATTATTGATGCTGATGGGCAACCGATAGAAGGCGCCGTAGTAGTGCTGGGCCAAAATTCACCCCATACTGTTACCGACCCAGATGGACAATTCACTATCAATAATGTTCCAATTGGTTCTCAGGAAATAAATGTTATCTGTGGCGGATATTATACTTTTAACAGAGGCTCTGTGAGAATGTCATCTATAACTAACTTGGGCAATATTCAGATTAAAGAATTTGCAGGAAACATGGATGATGTCCCTCAAGTTTCCATTGATAATGCTTCTATCTCAGGTAGCACTATTTCCATTACGGCTACGATTACACCCGGAGCGAGTGCCGATGCGATTACTGATGTTAGAGCCGAACTGCTTTATTACAATACGGGCAAGGTGATGACCTTAAGCGGTAGTAATGTATACACAGCCACTGTCACGATACCGTCTAATGCTGCCGGTCCTTACCTTTCTGTTGTTGTATTTGCTATAGATGCAAAGCATAAAGTCGGTAGTGCAATAACAACGGTTTCTTACAGCGGCGGAACCGGCACAGGTAATTTCACGTTGGATACAATAACCGGCACATGGAGTGGGACAGTCAAATATCATCGGAACTATATTGATAGTTATAATTACAAACGAGCCCTGGGCGCGGAGGCTAATACCGCAATAACTATATCAGCACTAACCACTAACACTGGCACTGCCACAGGTAAATGTGCAGAACCCAGGATGTATCTTCTTATGCAGGATGCTTCGGACCCCATTGAAACAGTTGACCTTAGTAACGGTAATGTCACACTGGTAGATGCTAATTTTGGTATTTATAAGATTCAATTTGACTTCACAGGGGTTTCCAGGACTATTACTGCTACCCTGTTAGCCAGGTGCGATTCAGCCGTAACTCCAACCAATCTCTTTGGGATGATGCGATTAAGGGAAACAGATACTACTACCGGTATAACTGTAACAAATTATACCGGGCGGTTTCATTTCAAAAATAACATATCGTGGGCAACTACTGATTTTGATGGTTCTTGGGTGCTTTCAGATTACTTCGGTATATCCGCTACAGGAGAGGCATTTTCATCATATGTTCCGCCATTCCAGTATAATGAGGCATTGACCATAGACTCAAGTGGTAATGTAACGACCGGAACAAATACGATGGACTTGGATATTTCTAACGGAAGTTTTTCCATAAGTGATACCGGTCTCGGCACATTCTCGGCTGTAATAACTACATCTGATAATGTTGCCACTTCTTTTTATGGTTTAGTTAATATTAAAAAGAACTTTATCAAAGGGATAAAGAAAATAAGTTCAGGAACCTCCAAGAACTATGGATATTTCTGGGGACCCAAATCACCTACACCACATTTTAATATCAGTAATTTTGCTTCCAGAAAGATTGGTTGGATTAATACTAACTCGGTATTTCTCGGTTCCCTCAGAGTTATCACCGGGCCTGATAGCGGTAAGTTATACATTATCGGATTGGGTTTTGATGCCTCCGGCAATATAATCGGGGGTGCTGTAGACACCATAACAGGCACTCGGATTGCTACCTTTTCTTCGGGTAATGTCAGTTCATTTGATACTACCACAGGTAAATTTAACGCTACTGCATCTGGTTTGGGATGTTCGTTTACCACTACCAATAGAAATGCCAGTATGGGGGTCTGTAAAGTAAGACTGGTTGGTGATTTTACACTTGACTATACTGGTGGAACGGATAGCGGTTATTTCTTTATGTACCGGTTACCTGAACCTCAACAATAGTAAAACACTGTTTTAAATTTACTTTGATGTTTTAAGGGAGATATCTAAATACTGAACTTTTGTGAAAACAGAAGATAGATGCCTCCAAAGGTGTCATTCCTGCGAAAGCAGGAATCCAGACCTCTTTGGGCTTACTGGATTCCCGCCTGCGCGGGAATGACAAAAGGATGTTTCGCAAGAGTTCAGCAAATAGAGGCCGTTGGATACTCTATAATTAATAATGAGAAAGAAGAATTTAGTATGAAATATTTAGTGATTATAATTGCCGTCATAACCTTGATTTCTGCCGGCTCAGTGGCATACCTTTATCTGAATCCGGGATACTTCAATGAGAAGACAGTCAGCCAATTAACATCAGACGAAGTGAACAAATTGAATTCTCGTATTAACGGACTCCAGAAAGAATTGACGCTCTTAAAAGATACCCTTACCAACCAATCTCTTCTTATCCGGGAATTGAAAGTAGAATCAAAATTAGTCAGTGCCGCCAAGAAATTACAGCCGTCGTCACCGGAGAATGCAAGCGGTTCAAATATTTCTAATCCACAGCCGGTATCTGATGCGAAGACAAATCCACCTGAATTATCCTATCAAAGTTTCTCGCCTGAATTGTTCAACAACCCGGAATTTGCCAAGTTATTCCACGACCGGGTCAATCAGGTCGTAAAGGAGATACAAAAAGAAGAAGAAGAGGCGCGGATACAGCAAATGAATGCTCGGATGCAGCAGAGAATTGCCAGAGGGATAGAGGAATTTGCCAAAGCCCAAAATCTCAATGATTACCAGAAGCAGGAATTTACTAAGATTATTAATGACCGGGTTAATAAAACTATGGAATTATTCTCTCAAATGCGTTCATCTGAGAATACGGCAAATCCAGAGGAATACAGAACCACAATGGATACGCTTAGGAATGAGAGTAATGAAAAGGTCAAGCAGATTCTATTACCCCAGCAGTATGAGGAATACAAGAAAATAGAAAACCAGTTAAGCGGAGGCGGAAGGGGTAGAATGCCGGGAGCCGCTGGACCCGGACAGGGAACCACCACTCCTCCAACTCCAAATCGTTAGACCGAATAATTCACACCGTTAGAAAGTCCTCCTAATGATGTCACGGATTTTCCGCCTGAGGCGGATTATCCTTTGGCTGAAACTGATTCACCAGATTTTCCTAGGAAAACCTGAGGGGGATGAGAGAAGGTCATTTCCCCTGCTTATATTCATACAACCCCTGCTCTATGGGGGTATAGAGGGGGGGTATATACCCCTATCCCCCCCACCCTCTGCGTCTAAACCTCATATCTTCTGCGTCTAAACCACAGGGCTTCTGCGTCTAAACCACAGGGCCTCTGCGTCTAAACCGCAGGGCTTCTGCGTCTAAACCGCAGGACTTCTGCATCTAAACCACAGGGTTTCTGCGTCTAAATCGCAGGGCTTCTGTGTCTAAACCGCAGGGTTTCTGCGTCTAAATCGTAGGGCTTCTGCGTCTAAACCGCACACCCTTTGCTAAACCCCCATACACCATAGCACCCCTGAAAGATATTTTGCGATGTTTCTGGCATCTGGGATTCCTTATAAAATAGCGGTTTGCAGGGCGAGTTCCAGAAAATTATTCAGAAAAATACGGAAGTCAGCCACACCTGCCTGCCGACAGGCAGGGATTACCTAAAAGTAATGAATGTTACCTAAACGAAACAAAATGGGTCTTGCGTCTTGAGTCTTGAGTCCTGCGTCTTATAAAAACGCATAACGCACAACACATAACGCATAACACCTAACATATTGATAAATCTCAAGTTATAGGAAAAAAGTAATTTATAATTCATAATTTATAATTTATAATTCCGCCTTTGGCGGTATCTGGCACAGTTATTGCTATTGTTATAGAATAGAATATGAGGTTGAATATGAAAAACGAGATAGAAAATAATAATAAAGAGGTTGGGTGGCGAAGCGGGAATCCCGAATCCCGTATCCCGAATCTCGTATCCCGCAGAGGGCAGACCCTTAAGCACGCCCTTATTTCAATCGTAATTCTATTCGTCACCGCACTTATTGTATATGCGGTTATATTTACCTGGGATATGTATCCTGAAAAACCATCTGAAGGCGGTTACTGGACATCAGATGACGAGGGACCAGACCTTAATGTCATTCAGGTTATTACTGACACAACTGGTATTGCGGAATTGATTCAGCAGCCGGCTAAGACCCTTACTCACGATGATAATAGTTCCTCTGCCCCGGCTGGTTATAAACAAGCGGGATATTCTGCCACTAATCTTGATGCCTTTGATTCAGACGGGGCATATGTTCGTTTAGCCCGTCAGCCCAACGGCGGTTATTATCCCACCGGTGATTTTACCTCCCGGGTTATAGATAACGGTTCATCGCAGCCCTGGGACGGATTACAGTGGACTGATGGTCGTTCAGAGGTTATGCCGAATGAATCTGGTCTTAGCGCGCTTTGGCATATGAACGAAGCATTGTGGAATGGGACGGCCAATGAAGTAGTCGATGCTTCAGGGCTGGCTAATCACGGCGTCAGGGCGGCCGGTACCGGTAGTACCGTATTGAGTCCTGCTATTTTTACCCGGGCCGGGAATTTCCCGGGTAATACATACATCAATCGCGCGGATGCAGTTAGTCTCCAATTTGGCACAGGCAAATTTAGTATAGAATCATGGATTAATATTTCATCAACCGGTGTTAACCAGACCATCATCCAGAAAAGGAACGATGATGGAACCGTCTTTGCTAATAACCGGGGCTGGGAATTGTGGATTAATAGCAGTAATCAGCCGACTTTTTCGGTCCTGTGGGTAGATGACCCCGGCACTCCGACCGAAGTGAATAATACAGATATAAGCGCGGGCATGGTATTAGCGGCGAATACATGGTATCATATCGCGGTGACCCGTAATGTGGATATAATATCTATCTATGTTGATAGTAAATTAATGGGCACCGGGACGATTGACCCGGCAATTGATGTCAGCGCCGGGACTTATGCCTTGGAGATAGGCAGACGCAGGACGCCTGCATCTCAATACTTCAATGGCAGGATGGACGAGGTCGCTCTGTATAAGGCCCGGGTGCTTACGGAATCCGAGATCAGGAAACACTATGTGGATGGCAATGGCCTCAAGTTCCAGGTGCGTGCGGCTGGGATTAATACCGACCCCCCTTCAGTTATTGAATCAGCCGGTTGGTCAGTGTCTTATACCTCAGCGGCAATGCCGTCTTCTGTAAGCGGATTGGGAGTAACCGGCCGTTATTTCCAATACAAGGCATATTTTGAGAAGCCATCAAATGCCGATGCCACGCCCGGCCTAAAAGCCGTTACGGCCACTCCCGGCACCCATTTAGATAGCACACAGACCAATTTTGATACGGCCGTGAACCAGGGTTATGGGTATAATCAAACGGTCTGGAATACGGACTATATTAAATTATTGACTACTTATAACGGAGCTACCCCGCGCACCGGCAATGAAGATAATATCGTCGCACTCTGGAAGATGGATGACAGTATTGCCGATGATAAGATAGATGATACGGCCGCACAGGGCGCTAATTCAGATACGGCTTGGTTAGGCAAAGGCGTTGCCGCGGCAAAACCTACCCAGGAAGCATCTAAGGCCGGGTTCAGCAATTGCCTTCGTTTTGACGGAGTAGACGACTATCTTTATGTCACCCATACCAACGATACGCTTCTCAAAAAGGAATTAGGTCTGGAGGCCTGGGTGAAATTTGACGCCAACTTCACGGCCGGCGCCCCGGTCCAGATGTCTATTATTAAGAAAAAAGACAGTTATGAACTTAGGTTTAATAAGACGACCGGTAAAATGGACTTTGTTCTCTATGATAATACCCCGCCGCCGCCGACCTGGAGTTTTATGTCCGGACTGGATAGTTTAACCGACCCGAACAATCTAATGTGGATAGTCGGCCAGCCGATGGCGGTTTATAAAGAGCGGCTCTATGTCGGGGTGAGCGGTGATGCCGCAAACCTACCCGACCCACGGCTTTATTACTATGATGGGACGGTCTGGGCTGAAGATACGGCATTTTTTACTAAGAGTGATAGCACCTATGAGGGCATTTATTCTATGTGCGTGTATGACCATAATGGCGATGGCACTCCGGACCTCTTGGTTGGAATGGGTCTGACCGCGGATGATGCCGACCTGTTTGTCCGGGATGGGGTAACCGGCATATGGAAAAAAGATTATGATACGGATATGGGAGTGGGAAAGGGGTTAGAGGGAAAGGTTTTAGCACCTACAGATTATAGTTATACTGCGATTACTACGATGTATAATTTTAATGGCGAGTTGTTTCTTGGATTTAGCAGCGCCACGGTTGGTCAAGGAGATATCTGGGTCTATAACCCGACGAACGGCTGGCGTAAAGACGCTAATGCCCTGCGCGGTGCAGGTAAGGGTTTTGATGAAAAAACAGATGCCACCCAGCATCACTTAGTAGAATCATTCTGTGAGTTTGATGGTAAATTATATGTAGGGATAGGGGCGCTAACATTGGCTGACGGTTATGCTAATGTAGTTGCCTTTGACCCGGTTACCCAATCCTGGAGCGACCGCGTGTTGGTGTCTGGCAATGCGAGGGCTATCCACTCTCTGGCTGTCTATGCCGGAAAACTCTATGCCGGCACGGGCAGCGCATATCCTTATACTACCGGTGGTTCCGCCGGAGACGGTGATGTTTATGCCTCTACTGATGGCGCGGCATGGGCGATTTCCTATCCCAGTCCTGGTTACCCATATGATATTAATGGTCTGGCGGCTTTTAACGGCAAACTCTACGCGGTGGGCGGACGGCAACGGAGTTTTACCACTGATTATAATTATGCCCGGGTTCTGGATTTTGACGGGTCTGTTTGGAGACCGACTTTTGTTGATGGCACCATACTGGGCGCAATGGGTTTAACTAATGGTGGCATGTACGGTATGGCTTCTTCCTTGTTTGTGGCGACCGGATTTGATGATTCTTTATACATGGGATGCGGAATGATAATAGATGATGGCGACCTTTTCCGCTATGGCTCTGACCCTTATGTTTTTTCTACTAACAAGAGTAGTTGGACAAATGGTGTCTGGTATCATATTTCTGCCGGTTTTGACGGGACGACCATAAAACTTGAAATCGCGCAGGACGGGGCAACCGGGGTCATAGAAGAGACATCTTATAATAAAACATTTATTGTCAAACCGACGACTAATCCGGTGGTCATTGGTTCCAGGTTTGACGGGGTCCTGGATGATGTGGCAATATATAAACAAAATCATGTGGGCTACCGAACTTCAGGTAGTTATACCGCGACCGCGATTGCTCCAACCCTCGTCGGCGCCATTGCTAAATGGGACAAGATTAAATGGGCCGAGGATGAATACTACGGTGATGAGTTAGTCCCGGCTTCGGGCTTGGTCGGATTATGGCATATGAATGAGACATTGTGGAACGGCACAACGAATGAAGTGGTTGATGGCTCAGGAGATGGCAATCACGGCACGGGCAAAATGGGTGCTACCACAAATAGCACTTTCTATAGATTCGGCGGTTATTCGGGCAATTTTGATGGCGTGGATAATTATGTAGCGATAGGTGACAGTGATTCCTTTAGTTGGACAGATAAGACCACCGTAGAGGCATGGATAAAGACCGGCGATGTTTTGCAGCAGTCCGTGATTGCCAAAGGCGATGGCATAAACCAGAACGAATTTTATCTGGGCATCGGGGCAGATGGCATACCTTTTGGCTGGGTATGCTCTAACGGTATTGATAAATCAACCTTCGCTTACGGTCCGTTCGCGGTGAATAATAATAAATGGAATCATATCGCTCTGGTCTACGATGGTACGCGGATTATTGTCTATAGTAATGGTGAAGCGGGTAGCATGGTTTCATTCTCCGGTAATGTGGCTAACCGGTCCAATCCTGTCTGGATTGGTTCAGATGCCGAGACCCTCTGGGCATTTAATGGTTATATTGATGAAGTAGCGATACATAACCGGGCGCTATTAGCCGCCGAGGTGCTGGGTCATTATAAACACGGGGCGCTGGGGCTGAAATTCCAGGTGCGTTCAGGCGATACCAATCCGCCCGGCGGCAGTTTTGTCGGGCCCGATGGCACCGCAAATACATATTATAAAGACAGCACTGCGGCTACCGAGACGATTACTAAATGTAATTATGGTGTATCTGGCTTCACGAATTATACGAGTAATGCAGGTAAATATTTTCAATACAAGACATTCTTTGATTTGGAGACAATGAAATATACGCCGCGATTAGAACGTGTTAGCATAAGTCACTTACCTTATTATCCGGCAACAAATCCCTGGGTAAAGAATAATACCGGGCA
>JAZDFP010000042.1:0-2989 GCA_043807745.1 Planctomycetota bacterium | reverse complement strand
AATAACTGAGGACTTTGTTAGACGGTTAGACAGAGAGTTATAGTAATAATATTTAGAACTTATGCTTTTCCCTTTCGTCATTCCTGCGGAAGCAGGAATCCAGACAAGTATTGGATTCCCGTTTTCACGGGAATGACACCTCTTGGGATATTGGCTAATTTCTAAATACTTTTACTATAGATATTATTCAATTCACTAATTTCAGTATCCTGATTTTGCTTGGGCAGTGTTTATGAAAAAGATAATAGTTGCACTAATAGGACTATATTTTTTATTGAGTAATAGTTCTATTGGTTTTGCCCAGAATAGCGACCGGTGGCAAGAGGCGCGTCAGAAGTTCATAGAAAAAAGTAAGAGTTCAAATCCAGCCATCAGGGCTAAAGTTGCAAATGAGTTAGGAAAAACAATCTATCCGGCAGTAGAATACGACGCGGCAAATCTTTTAGTTGAGCATATCAAAAACGAAATAGAACGTGGTAAAGGGTATATAGACCTTGAACCACAAATTAAATATGAAGTGCTTGAAGTTTGTATCAATGGTTTAAAAAAGATTACTCAGTCTAAAGCCGTTGAATATTTGGTTAAAGTTGCTTTAGATGAAAAATCTAATTGGCGTGTCCGATTTTATGTAGAACAATCTTTATCTGAGATTAATACGCCCGAGGTAATTGGCGCTTTAGTTAAATTAATTGATGATGCTAATATTCCTATTAAGATTGCTACTTTTCATGCATTAACCAATCTTAAAGTGCCTGATGCCAAAGAACGCACCTGTAAACTATTGAATGAAGACATTACATGGGAGGTAAAGATTAATGCGATAAGATATCTGGATATGTTGAATGACCAGGAATTAACCGAGCCGTTGATAAATGCTATCCAGGATACTACGTTAGATGGGTATGTGCGATTTAAGACTGTTGAACTTCTTAGGAAACTAACCGGCGTAGACCAAGGACTTGCCGGAAGATTCTGGTTAGACTGGTGGAAGAAGAAAAAAGAAGAAGAAAACCCCACTCCGAAAAAAGGGACTGAGGAAACCATCTCTATTATACCGACCCAGTACTACGGGATAACCGTAACCTCAACCAGGACGATTTTTATTCTGGATATATCAGGCAGTATGAGGGATGCGGCTGGTTATGATGAGAGCACGGACCCTAATAGTAAAATAGTGATAACCGAGCCGTCTCTACCGAAGGATACCGATGTTAATTCGGAACTGGTAAATAAACTAAAGGAATTAAAGAAGAAATCAGATGAGAAGCAGGTAATATGCCGTCTGGGTGCGGCACAAAAGGAATTGGTTAATGCCCTCTATGGTCTTGACCCATCCGTAGAGTTCACGATGATATTTTTTAATATTTCACCTGTGGCGTGGAAGAAGACACTGATAAAAGCATCTCTGGAGAATAAAATAGATGCCATTGATTTTGTTATGAACAGGGTTAGTCCATTGGGGGCAACGTGTACTTATGATGCCTTAAAGCTTGCTTATAAATTCGTGGGAAAAGAGCAAAAGATAGATACGTCTAAATCAGGATACCAGTCTTCTTCAGACGGTGCGGTTAAGGAAAGAAAGGTGCAACTGGTTGATAAGTGCGTTTATATTAATGACTTTGGCGGAGCGGATACCATTTTTATGGTAACCGATGGCGCCCCGACCACCGGCGAGATTATAGGTAAGGAAGAGATAGTGAATGAGATAAAGAAAATCTCAGAGATAAGGGGAATTGTTGTTAATACCGTAGCGATAGGTATATTGCCTTTGAATCCGGATGCGATTGACCCATACCGTGATGTTGATATAAAATTCCTCGCCGAACTTGCCGCAAGTACAGGAGGTGTATTTAGAGATAGAACTTCTAAAACAAGGAACAAGCCAGCCAAGAAGAAAGAATAATATTTATTTAATTGTTTGTAACATGATACTGTGGAAATAGACGAGGGCATTTTGTACCATCAGTCCTATTGTGGGTGAAAGATTGGTAGAGAAATCTTGTTTTAATACTCTACCATTAAGACTAAGTTTATATTTATCTTTTTGCCTGATTAATTCTAATTTATTTACTCCTGGAGGACAAATAGAACCACTGAGAGAGGAAATATCAAAAGAGTCTTGGTTTTCTCCATAAACGATACCAATTGGGTCTGTTTTAGACGACCTGTTTCGCTCCACCGCGAATTTTACAGTAAGGATATAGTTTTCAGGTATAATACCTTTCCAGAGTAAAATAGCTTCCGTATCAACTATTCGTGGGTCAGCTTCAATTTTACCATCCTTTACACGCCAGTTCCGTTGTTTCTGCCCTCCCCAACTATCATCAGGAGTCTGATACTCTGGATATTTATCCTTAATTTCCCAATTGTTTATATCTTTACCGTTAAATAACTTTTCTGGTGGTTCCTTTTCAGGTGTTGGTGGCGTTTCAGTGTTTGCGGGCTTTGTTTCGTCGGGTTTTGTTTCTCTCGGTGGTGTAATCTTGGTTTTATCTAACTTGTATAATAATTCCTGTGCGTTTTTATTAGACGGCTCTACTTGCAAGACTAATTGAGCTAATTGATATGCAAAATTTGCGAGTTTCTTATTAACACAATCATTGGCTAAGGATAATATATCAGTACTATAGCTATTCTTTATTAACGTGAGGTGTTTGCCGTTCGTGTCTATTTTATCCATTGCCCGATAAACCCGGGATAATAATTCTTCGTCTTCCTTGGAACGAAATATTTGGTTTAGAGATTTTATGCAAAGACGATAGTTTCTAAGAGATTTTTTGTTGTTATTAAGTTTCTTATAACACTCTCCCAAATTAAATAATACCGATGGAAATTCTTTACGATAAGATAACGACTTATTAAACTTCTCTATTGCCTCTTCATATTTATTTTCGTCCATCAGTGCTAAACCGGATTGATAATAGAGATTAGCTAATTCATTGTCTTCCGAAAAAATATTATGACTCAGGAATATGAACAAAATTACAAG
>JAZDFP010000041.1:0-8223 GCA_043807745.1 Planctomycetota bacterium | reverse complement strand
TTAATGCTTCTTTAGCAAATAATCCCGAAGGTAAAGATGATTCTCCTGAAAGACACTGTTTTGATACTGTAAAAGGAAGTGATTATTTAGCGGATCAGGATGCGGTTGAGATAATGACTTCTTCAGCGGCAGAAACTATATATGAATTAGAGCATTGGGGTTGCCCATTTTCGAGAACTGAAGATGGTCGGATTGCCCAGCGACCGTTTGGTGGCGCGGGATTCCCTCGCACCTGTTACGGCGCGGATAAAACCGGTCTTTATATGCTGCATACTCTTTACGAAGAAGTCTTAAAGCGCAGGATACCCATAATTTACGACTTTTTTGTTAGTTCGGTAATTGTAGAAGGAACCACTTGTTACGGCATTATTGGTATTAATCTGGTTACCGGTCAGTTAGAGACGATAACATCACATTCTGTAATTATTGCCACAGGTGGCGTTGGCCGTATTTATGGGAGAAGCAGTAATGCGCTTACATCAACCGGCTTAGGAATGGCTTTGGCTTACTGGACCGGGGTGCCGCTTAAGGATATGGAGTTTATCCAGTTCCATCCGACAGGTATTATTAACAAGCATATTTTGATGACTGAAGGATGTCGCGGAGAGGGCGGTTATTTAGTTAATAAAAATAATGAACGATTTATGCAGAAATATGCGCCATCTAAAATGGAATTAGCACCTCGCGACATTGTTTCCCGTTCTATTGCTACTGAAATAGAAGGTGGGCGCGGTTTTGTTGCTGGTGATGGTTCCGGTTACATTCATCTTGATATGAGGCATTTAGGAGCAGTTAAAATTATGGAACGCCTGCCGGGCGTTAGAGATATATGCTTGGATTTTTTAGGAATAGATATGATAGACGAACCTGTGCCTATTCAACCGGTGCAGCATTACACTATGGGAGGAATTGATACGGATGTCAATGGTGCAACTATTGTTAAGGGTCTTTATGCGGCTGGTGAATGCGCCTGCGTTTCGGTTCACGGAGCAAACAGATTAGGCGGTAATTCACTTCTGGAGACTCTTGTCTTTGGGAAACGTAGTGGGTTGACTGCCTCTCAATATGCCTTATCTAATAAACACAAGCCGATTGGAACATCAACTGTGGTTCAAACCCTTTCAAAATTTCATGAGTCTAATCTCAAAAGACTTGCTCAATCACAGGGACAAGAAAAACATATTCAAATTAAAAAGGAATTAAACGAACTAATGGATAAATATGTTGGCATATTCAGAACGGCATCAGATTTAAAAACTGCATACGAAAAGATAAAATCACTACAGGAGAGATTCAAGCATTTGCGTTCAGCCGTAACCGGTTTGAAATTTAATTATGATATTTTGGTCCATTTGGATTTAGAGGCTAATATTGATGTTGCTGAAGCGATAGTATTAGGTGCGTTAAAAAGAGAAGAAAGTCGCGGTTCGCATTCACGCAGAGATTTTACTTCACGCAATGATAACGATTTCCTTAAGCACACTCTTTGTTATCATAGGACGAAGACTGAAGTGGAAGTGGAATATAAGCCGGTAACAATTATAAAATATAAGCCGGAAGAACGAAAATATTAACTAATTATGAGTTATGAATTATTCAGCATTCATAATTTATGATTCATAATTAATAATTGATATGATAGAATTCAAGATTTTCCGTTTTAATCCTGATAAAGATAAGACATCCAGATTTGATAACTTTCAGATACCGTGGGAAAAAGGAATGACGGTATTAGAAGGTTTATTGTATATATTTGATAATATTGATGCATCATTATCATTCCGGTCGTCCTGTAGAGCCGCGGTCTGTGGCTCTTGCGCCATGCATATTAATGGTAAATATCGCCTTGCCTGCAATACCCTTATAGAATCATTAGTTGAACCTAACAATGGAATAATTACCATCCGTCCATTAGCACATCTGCCGGTTTATAAAGATTTAGTAGTGGATATGACTAATTTCTTTAAGAATTATGAATCTATCAAACCCTATCTTCTTCCGACCGAGTCATTACCGCCAAAAGAATTTATTCAGTTACCATCAGACCGCAAGAAGATAGATGGTGCGATAGATTGCATTCTTTGTGGTGCCTGTTATGGCTCTTGTCCTGTTGCAGGAACTAATCCTGATTATGTAGGTCCGCATAGTATTTTAAAGACACTCAGGTTTTATAACGATAGTCGTGATATAGGGAAAGAAGAAAGGTTAAATCTTATTGGTAATAACCGCGGTATTTTTAGATGTCATTCCATATTTAATTGCCAGGTGGTTTGCCCTAAGAATCTTGACCCCGGCGATGCCATATCAAGAATGAAAATGCGTGTGACTTGGTCCAGGATAAAAAAATTATTCGGATTATAGCACTATAATTCGGCGTACACCTTATAATCAACCTCGCCAAATAGATTATCTTCAGAATGTATTTCCTCAAGATACAATGTATCATCTTTATTAGTTTTTAAATCTTCGTAGAAGCAGTTGAATCTTGCGATATGTGTTTTGAACCTGTTTTGTGCATAACATTCAGAATGTTGATTGGTTAACAGGAACGGCCAGTCGCTGCTTTGTGCCAGAAGCAATTCCCTTGCCATCTGATTCAATATATTTATCTGCCTGTCATCAGTCGAATGATAATATTTAGTCGCCATTTCAATCATTCGTTTTTCTGCATTATGCAAATGACGGTAAAGCCAGTCATTTTTACCGTTGAGCCAGACCTCGCTGTAGCCCTTATCTCCCCAGGATGAAAAAGATGGTTGGGAGACTTGTAACTTAGGATGTTGTTTCAGGTAATCAGAAGGGGTTATCAATCCAAAATCAGGTTGCTTGTTTGCTTTTCTAAATAGTGCTGAAATAAAATCAGGTCCTTCAAACCACCAGTGCCCGAATAGTTCAGCATCATATGGAGCAACGATTATCGGCATTATATCAGTCTGGTTTTTCTGCCCGAGAAGAGATGAAAGTTTATCTGAAATATGGAATAACTGTTGCCGGCGGTTAAGGATAAAGTTATCAGCATTATATTCTACTTTAGATAATGCTTTATTTCGGTCATACGGTTCCTTTAGATGAAGCGGCACCTTACCCGTAATACGATAATATTTAATGCCGATATTACGCCGGACTCCATCCGTATGTAGATATGGTTTGATATATTGATAAGGAGCATCATAACCTAAATCACGGTAGAACTCGCGATAATCGGCGTCGCCTGGGTATCCTTCATCTGCGCTCCAGACCTGGCGGGAAGTTTTAATATCCCTTCCGAATGCCGCAACCTTTTTATGGTTGCAATAGACAGGCAGATAAGCATCCATTAAGGGTGGGGGGGTTCCATTAATAAGCCCGTGCGTATCCAGAATAAAATACTTAATCCCCGCATCAGCCAATATGTCTTCTAATCCGGGGTAATAGGCGCATTCGGGGAGCCAGATGCCCTCCGGCATTTTAGAAAAATATTTGTAGTAGTTTTTTGTTGCGGTAACAACCTGGGCTGTTACTGCCTTCCTATGAATCATCAATGGGAGATAGCCGTGAGTTGCGGCGCAGGTGATTATTTCTAAATGCCCTGATTTCTGGAATTTACCGAATGCACTAATCAAATTCTGCCGGTAGGAATTATCGTATAAATCCTTTAATCTCCTGAAACGTTCATAATATAGTTGTGCGGTGTCGTTGAATAATCCCTGATTACGGGTGGTAATCACTTCTTTCTCACTTAATTCAATCAAGCGGTTGAGATGACGCGAATACCGTTCCTTTAAAAGATTATCATTTAACATCTCACAGAGTGTAGGAGAAAGAGAGATTGTTAATCTGAACGGTATCTTTTGTTTATGCAGTTCCTCAAACGCATCTAATAAAGGCAGATAAGTTTCGGTAATCGCCTCAAAAAGCCAATCCTCCTCCATAAAATCCGGGAAAGAAGGATGGCGAATGAATGGCAAATGTGCGTGGAGAATAATTGATAAATATCCGTTTGGCATTTTTTACAGTAAGAGTAAGCGGATTTAGCTGATTTTATCTGATTTAACTGACTCACTGGGTCACCCTGTGGGTGATTTAAGATTTATTTCTTTTCTATATTATTTTAATCTGTTTAATCAGTTCTATCTGCTTAATCCGTTTACTAATTTTCCTTGATTCGTTAAACATACGAATTATAACCATATAGTCTTGAAGATGTTTTCTGTCAATTAAATTGTAAGATATTAGACAACATTTATTCGTGCTATTCGTGTTCCTCTTTTTCTTGACTTATTATGTTATTATAAGTTACAGTAGTTTGTTATTGCGAGTCCCCCGATGTAACATCGGGGAACGTGGCAATCTTACATTAATGGAAGCATGAGTCGTATTTAAGAAAAGGAGATGTATATGGCAGAGATTATATCTGGAACAGAGATATCCAAACAGATAAAGGCAGAACTGCAAGGCGAGGTAACCGCACTTAAATCCAAGGGCGTAACGCCCTGTCTGGCAACCATCCTGGTCGGTGAGGACGAGGCATCCAAGGTTTATATCGGTCAGAAGGTTAAGACCTGCGATAAACTCGGTATTATCTCGTTACATAATCACCTGTCGGCTGATGTCTCTGAAAAGGAATTGCTATCACTGGTGGAACGGCTGAATAATGATAACAATATCCACGGTATCTTGTGCCAGTTGCCCTTGCCCAAGCATCTCAATGCCGATAAGGTGCTTCTGGCTATCTCGCCTGAAAAGGATGTGGATGGCTTTCATCTTCTCAATATGGGCAAACTCCTTTCCAAGAAGAGTATGAAAGAAATTGAGGAAGAAAAGATGTATCTACCCTGCACACCGCACGGCATTATCCAATTACTCAGGCGCAGTAATATCAATATCAGCGGGGCAGAGGCAGTCATAGTCGGACGCAGTAATATCGTAGGTAAACCGGCTGCACTTTTACTTATGGCAGAAAACGCTACCGTAACTATTTGTCATTCCAATACACGCAATATCGGTGAAGTAATCCGTCGTGCTGATATTATCATTGCGGCTATCGGCAAACCAAAATTTGTAACCGCTGATATGGTCAAAGATGGCGTAGTCGTGATAGATGTCGGTGTCAATCGCTTACCGGAGGGACTTTGTGGTGATGTGGATTTTGCGAATGTAAAAGAAAAAGCAAAAGCCATCACGCCCGTGCCGGGCGGTGTTGGTCCGATGACTATTGCAATGCTGATGGTTAATACGGTCAAAGCAGCTAAAAAATTAAGCGGTATTAAATAATATCAATGACGATGGTCAAATCCGCCAAGAAATTAAGGGTGACAAAATAAAGCCACATATTTAACAGGTTTATACGGTTTTATCGAAGTCAGTCAATCCATATTAAAAGGTTTTTAGGCATGTATATCTTACGGAGACGAATAAAGAAAGTGATATATGCAGATAAAACTTAGGGTAATTTTTCTTGTAATTATTTTTTCTGTCTTACCTTTTGTGAGTTTGTTGGGGCAAGATGAGAAAAAGGCAGGGGAACTTTTTAAGCAGGCTCAGCTACTTCTTCAACAAGACCAGTTTGAAGAAGCCAGAGTCATCTTTAATCAAATCATTAAGAAGTATCCGGGAACCACCTATGCCACTCAGAGCCAAGAATATGTGACCGATAATGCCTTACTTAAGGTTACGCCTTTGGTCAATAATGGGCGACCTCAGAATCGGATTAATATTGTCATTATGGGCGACGCATATAAATACCTTAATAAGCAACAAAAGAATTATAGCCAAGCAGCTGGTCAAATGCCCCGTGAGTTCTATAAAGAGCCGACTTTTGAAGAGTACGCCAGTTATTTCAATATCTATCGCGTAAATATCGCATCCAAGGATGCTAATGTTGATAGTGACCTGAAGGAATGTGATACGGCACTTGGCGGTTACCTGAAGGGTAGGACACCGGGCGTGGATATGAGTAAGGTCCAGGAGTATTGTGCCAAACTTGCCTTTCGGGTAGACGTTACTTGGGTCGTCCTACAGGGTGACGGGAGTGTTTCAATTGGTGGTCCTGGATTGCTGGTAACCTTTGCGGGTTTCAACGCACTCGTCCATGAAACCGGACACGCCCTTGTCAGGCTGGGAGATGAGTATATAGGTGCTGGTGGTCCTGATCCGGGCGATGTGAATATTTCTGATACGTCTGACCCGACAAAGGTTCCCTGGGCACATTGGCTGACTGACCCTAAACTTGCTAAACTTCTTAAAATTGGTGTATTTGAACGTGGCGATGGAACAAAAGTGTGGCGACCTACACCCGGCACATGCGAGATGGCTACACCGATGGTCGGTTATTGTCCCGTTTGCCGAGAGCATGCAGTACGTTCTATATATCGGTTTATCAACCCAATAGATGAACGGGCACCTAACAAAGAAATTGTCAAATTAAAGGTTACTAAAGTCGTATCTAAAGATAAAGAGAAAATATCTTACAAATTTCCTAAATCTGAAAAATCTCCTTGTTGGCTCATTCCTCTTCAGCCAGCAACTCATAAACTTCAAGTTAAATGGTACTTAAAAGAATCATCTTTATCAGAAGCAGATGACTTAATCAAATCGAATTCCCCCATTACTGATTCGCGCGGCTATGCTGGTTTCAAACTTGAGGGACGTGAACTCGCGGCTTCAAGATATCTCGGTCGGGATAAACGATGGGTTGAATATCCTGATTTCTCTACTACTTCTTTAGCACCGGGTTATTATATACTCACGGCTCAAGTTAAAGATGAGCCATTTTCTATGGTCCAAACAACTAAAGTTCCCTGGGTGATAAAAAATGAGCCTAATTTCTTAGAAGAGCACATCGCTTGGGGACTTGAGGTAACTGAAGCAAGGTAGTTAGTGACGGTGACATCTATGAAGAGGCGCTATTAGTCTCCGCCAGAGGCGTCGCTTCTGCCTGAAGGACTTTGTGGTGATGTGGATTTTGAGAATGTAAAGGAAAAAGCAAAGGCAATCACACCTGTCCCGGGCGGTGTTGGACCAATGACTATTGCGATGCTGATGGTTAATACCGTTAAAGCGGCAAAGAAATTAAATGGGATAAAATAAACAACAGCCCGACCGGTTGAAGGGCAGGCAGGTGTTCCCGGAATTAATAATGCTATAATACGCTATGGAACAAATTAAATTAAACGCAGAGGTCTGGGAAAAAGTCTTTGCATCATCTTTATATCAGCAGACCAAAACTCTATTTAAACAGATATTTAAAAGGAATATGGGATTTGGTGATTTTGATGCTATGGGTATTACAAGCAAGGAGTGGGAACGCATTCGGGGACCCCATGAACCTATTCCTTTCCCCTTTTGCGAACTTATTTGTGAGACAAAGGAAGGGAAACGACGGTATGATGAATTAGAAAAACAATGCATCACCCGAATCTCAACCACCCTTAAAACTGATATTTGCACCTGTTATGCAGGTTTGACTGAGGTGTGTATTCCAATAATCGTCCACAATAAGTATTGTGGTTTTATATCCTCAAGGGGTGGACTACTTCTTCATAAACCTAACGAGACCGAATGGCAACAGATTGCCGAACGGGTAAAGGACACAGGCGTAGATTTAGAACAATTAAAAAAGGCATATTTTGATATTACTCCTATCTCTAAAGAACTCTTTGAAGTAATGCTCAAACTTACAAATGTGGTTGTAGAAGAGATTGTCAAGACTGCAATAGAAACTGGTGAACATACAAAACGGATTAGTGAATTAGAAAAGGCACTTTATGAAAAATACCAGTTTGCCAATATTATCGGCAGAAGTAAACCAATGTGTGAGGTCTATAAACTTTTAGATAAAGCCATCACGGCAGATTATCCGGTAGTGATTCAGGGTGAGACCGGAACCGGCAAGGAATTAGTCGCAAGGGCAATCCACTATAATAGTCCTCGCAAGGATAAACCATTTATTACCCAGAATTGTGCCTCACTCAGTGAAACACTTTTGGAATCGGAACTATTCGGTCATATTAAAGGTGCCTTTACCGGAGCCATTAGTGATAAACGGGGACTCTTTGAACAATCTAATCACGGAACGTTCTTCCTTGATGAAATTGGGGATATGAGTCTGGGTATGCAGTCTAAACTGCTTCGGGTAATTGAAGATGGTGAAATCAGACGCGTTGGTGATGACAAAATTATCAAAGTTGATGTCCGTATTATCTCAGCCACTAATAAAGACCTTAAGGTTTTGATACAACAGGA
>JAZDFP010000040.1:0-13154 GCA_043807745.1 Planctomycetota bacterium | reverse complement strand
TGGGGGGGGGCGGGTCTTGTGGGGTTGTCGGGGGGGGGGTCGGGGGTATCTGGGGGGGGGCGGGTCGGCCTTTGGGGGGGAGGTATCACCCCCCTGTATAGTTAATCTTCTTTCCTAACAGATATAGTAATATTAATAACTGGGCTCCCATCTAATCCCAGGATAGTTCTGTAACTATTTTATGGCTTCTAACTTACTGATGGCTCCTTCTGCTGCTTCACGGATATCCGCATCGGGGTCAGATAATAATTTGGTAATCTCTGGGGCTGCTTCTTTGGCTTGTAAGTCCACGAGTGCAGCGATTGCCGTCATGCGCACCTCTGCATCTGAATCTGATAATAACCTTGTTATCTCCGGGATAGCCTCTTTGACTTGTGATTTCCCGAGTGCATTGATTGCGTCTTTACGCACCCCTGCATCTGAATCCGACAATAACCTTGTTATCTCCGGGATAGCCTCTTTGGCTTGTAATCTCTCGAGTGCCCGGATGGTTTCTTTACGCACCTCTGCATCTGAATCTGATAATAACCTGATTATCTCCGGGATAGTTTCTTTGGCTTGTAAGTTACCGAGTGCCCAGATTGCCATTGCACGCACACGTGCATCTGAATCCGATAATGACCTGATTATCTCCGGGATAGACTCTTTGGCTTTTAAGTTACCGAGTGCATTGATTGCGTTGCTACGCATCTTTGCATCTGAATCTGATAATAACCTGATTATCTCCGGTATAGCCTCTTTGGCTTGTAACTTCCCGAGTGCATCAATTGCGCTTTTATGCACACCTGCCTCTGAATCCGACAATAACCTGATTATTTCCGGGACAGCCTCTTTGGCTTGAAAGTCCATAAGTGCATCAATTGCGCTTTCACGCACAACTGCCTCTGAATCCGACAATAACTTGATTATTTCCGGGACAGCCTCTTTGGCTTGAAAGTCCATAAGTGCATAAATTGCGTTTGCACGTACACCTGCCTCTGAATCCGACAATAACCTGATTATCTCCGGGATAGCCTCTTTGGCTTGTAAGTTACTGAGTAATTTGATTGCTCTTGCACGTACCTGTGCATCTGAATCTGATAATAACTTGATTGCCTCTGGGATTGACTCTTTGGCTTGTAATACCTCGAGTGCATAAAGTGTCCATCGACGCACCCCTACATCTGAATCTGATAATAACTTGATTATTTCCGGGATAGTCTCTTTGGCTCTTAAGTTCCCGAGTGTATTGATTGCGCTTACACGCACCTCTGCATCTGAATCTGATAATAACTTGATTGCCTCTGGGATAACCTCTTTTTTGGCTTGTAAGTCCCCGAGTGCATACATTGCCCTTGCACGCACCACTGCATCTGAATCTGATAGGAACTTGATTATCTCCGGGATAGCCTCTTTGGCTTTTAACATCCCGAGTACCCAGATTGCGCTTGCACGCACCTCTGCATCTGATAATAACTTGATTATTTCCTGAATGTCCTCTTTGGACATTTTTGGTTTAAGAATCCCAAATATGTTCCAATAATCTCCATAACCGGTGCCTTTTAAATAGTTCAATGAATATATAATTATCTCTACGGCAGTTCCTGCAAAACGGCTTTGTAATAATAGGTCTATTGCTTTCCCGGCTTTCAGGTTTCTTAATAGTCCTTCAAGTTCGGGATATTCCTTAAATAAATCAGGATACTTTTTCTTCCATCCTTCTATTTTTGAAATCAGTGTATTAATAGAACCTCCTGATTCATTAGTGATTGGTTTAGGTTGTTGGTCAATAGTTGGCTGGGGAATTTCAGCCGATGCGGTGGTTGTAGTTGGAGATGGAGATATCTTGGGTTTTATTTCCGTTGGTTGAACTTGGACTTGTTCACTTACCTTAGGTTTATCAGCAGGAATAGATATAGTTGATTTAGATGATTTATTATATATTACCAGACCTAAGGTTAATAAAACAACTAATCCCGTTATTATAAATACCAGTTTTTTCATATTCTTTTCTTCTTTATTTAGTGAGTATCATAACCGAAATTAGGCTGTTTTGTTGGGTTACATTTCATCCGGATGTGGGCGATAGGCGCGTATCTCTTTCTTTTCCGAGAGTATCTTTTTGTCTTTGAGCATCTTTTCTTTTGCCCTTTTGGAGCGTTTGCGTTTCTGTCTTCTTATTTTTTCTATGCGTTTCCTTTCCTCTGATTTTCTGCCGAGTGTTAGATATTCAATCTTGTTGACCAGGCGTCTGCGTGCCAGGAATCTGTTGAGTGACTGCGAACGTTCTTCAGAACATTTTACCGCTATACCGGTAGGATGGTGTTTAAGATAGACACAGGTGGATGTTTTATTTACATTCTGCCCTCCGGGACCGGCTGAACGGATAAACTTTTCCTCTATGTCCTTCTCGTTAATGCCCAGACGCTGCATTTTGTCCTTTAAGGCGTCTTCTTTTGTCTTATTCATGAAAGAGTTCATAAGATGATATTATTCCGATGTTAATATATTAGCGCCCGCCAAAGGGCGAGGTTTCGCCTTAGGCTGGGGTCAAATAATTACTTCTGATGATTATTTATTTTCTTCCACGAATTTCTTTATCTCTTCTATATTTTCCAATATAAGTCTGGCTTTAGACAGCCCGAAAGAGAACGGAAATTTGTCGTCTTCATTACGTTTCAGGATTAGAATCGGTTTGCCTTTATATTCGCTTTTCTCAATCATTTTATTGTCTCCTTTATTTTATTCTTATTAATGAGTCTTATTATAATAATAAATATAAAAATTACATACAATAAAATAGGAAATAATAAAATAGGAAATATAAGATAGTAAGCTGATTAAGCACTCCGATGGACATCGGGGCGCTAAATCAGTTTGCTCTTTACTGCCAGTTGGAGCGAAGCGACTTACTGGCAGTTATGGTGGCAGTAATTCGCTTCGCTTCAAACTGCCACCGATAATTCAAAAAGGAGACTACTATGTTTTTGCCGACCACAAGGGACGAGATGAAGAGACTGGGCTGGGATAATCTGGATATTATCCTTATTACCGGAGATGCTTATATAGATAGTTCCTATGTTGGAGTGGCGGTTATCGGCAAGGTTCTTAATAATGCCGGTTATAAAGTGGGAATAATCGGGCAGCCGGATATTTACAGCGATAAAGATATTACCCGGATGGGCGAGCCTGAACTTTTCTGGGGTGTAACTGCCGGTGCGGTGGATTCAATGGTGGCAAATTATACCGCATCAAAAAGAAGGAAGAAACAGGATGATTTCACTGCGGGTGGCGAAAACAATAAAAGACCCGATAGGGCTTCAATAGTTTATTCAAACCTCATCAGAAAATATTTCAAGAATACCAAACCCATTATTTTGGGAGGTATAGAGGCAAGTCTCAGGAGAATCGCTCATTACGATTATTGGGATGATGATATCAGACGTTCCATATTATTTGATGCAAAAGCCGATGCGTTGGTTTACGGGATGGGTGAAAAGGTTGTTATTGAATTGGCAGGAAGATTAAAACAGGGGTTGGGCTTCAGTGATGTAAGAGGTATTTGTTATGTTTCAAATGACCCAGTGGGTGAGCCAAAAGACGGATTTATTATCCTACCGTCTTATGACGATGTGAAAAATGACAAGTTGAAGTTTATAGAAATGTTCCATACATTTTATGCCAATAGTGACCCGGTTACAGCAGAGGGTTTATGCCAGAAACAGGATACCAGATACCTGGTCCAAAATCCGCCTGCAGAACATTTAACTACCGCGGAGATAGATGAGATTTATGATATTGATTACGAAAGGGATGTTCATCCTTATTACAGAAAACAGGGTAAGGTAAAGGCAATGGATACGATAAGATTCGCGATTACAAGCCATAGGGGATGTTATGGCGAATGTAATTTCTGTTCATTAACCGTGCATCAGGGAAGAACCGTAATATCAAGAAGTAAGAATTCAATAATAAAAGAAGCGGAGAAGATTTCCGGTTTGAAGGAATTCACGGGCTATATTTCTGATGTGGGCGGTCCAACCGCAAATATGTTCGGCATAGAATGCGAGAAAAAATCAAGAAAAGGAATTTGTAAAGATAAGAGATGTTTGTATCCGGTGCATTGTAAGACAATGAAGATAAATCATAAGAAACAAATTGAACTTCTGAGAGAGTTAAGGGAATTGAATGGTATAAAGAAAGTATTCATAGGGTCAGGCATACGTTATGATATGGTTTTAGAGGACAGGAAATACGGTTTGGAATATATGAAAGAGATAATAAGTCATCATATTTCAGGACAACTTAAAATTGCCCCTGAACATACCGAATATAAAATGCTTAAGAAGATGGGAAAGACCGGAAACGAATATTTACAGGAATTCAGGGAGGAATTTTATCGCTTGAACCAGAAGATGGGCAAGAAGCAATTTCTGACATATTATTTCATAGCCGCTCATCCGGGTTGTGAGTATAAAGATATGGAGAAATTAAAATGGTTTATCAGGAGAGAACTAAAGATTCATCCAGAACAGGTGCAGATATTTACGCCGATTCCTTCCACTTATTCCACTTTAATGTATTACACCGGAATTGACCCATTCGCAAGAGAAAAGATATTCGTAGAAAAAGATATAAAGGAAAAAGAACGGCAGAAGGCGTTGATAGTGTCAGGAAAATATAAATAGGGGGTTTACCAGACGAATTTGAGGCAGACTTCATTGATAATATCGGGAGTGATGTTGACTGATTGGCGGTCATAGCCTAATAAAAGGCACATATCACAGATATTGTTAATTTCTCTGGGCAAGCCGTTGGAGTGTTTCCATATTAATTTAAGTGATTCTTCGGTAAAGATATCTATTTCACTGTCATCACCGTGGGCAATCTTCAGTCGATGCATAATATAAGCCCGGCTTTCGTCTTCATTTAGAGGAGATAGATGGCATCTGATGCCAAGCCGTTGTTTTAGCTGCGGGATTTCATTAATTTTCTTTTTTAATTCGGGTTGTCCCAAGAAAACTATATTGACAAGGAATCGGTCTTCAAGCTGGAAATTTAAAAGTAGCCTGATTTCATCCAATACCTTCACATCATCGATTGCCTGAGCTTCATCAATGACAATAACCGAAATGAGTTTGTCGTAGAAGTTTTTGCGTAAGGATACATTGATTGCGTTTAATACTTCTGATTTGGTAGTAGGTAATGATTCTAACTCGCTGAGTTGTCGGACAATTTCTTGTAGGAATTCTAGAGAGGTCAGCCGCGGATTGGTGAGCAGGACGGTTTTGTACTTTGTCGGTTCAAGTATCTTGGTTAAGACCTGGCTTAAGAGAGTTTTACCGGTGCCATAGTCACCGGTGAGAATAATGCCACCTTTTCCTTGGGTAATGCCGTAATTCAGCAAAAGTAAGGCTTCCTCATGCTGGGTGGAATAATAAAAGAAGGCGGGGTCAGGCGTATTCTCAAATGGTTTTACCTGTAGCCCCCAATAGGTTTCATACATTGCTAAACACCCTTTATTTTTTCTGTACGGATTGATCAGTTATTACTTCAACTTCAATTACTTTATCTGTTTCCAGAGAAGGTGGTGGTAATTCATCAGGAGGTTTCTCTCCGTAATTATAATAGTAATAATGCGAATAAGCAGGTTCTAATTGCGGTTTAATACCATTGATGATAATCCCTTTAAAATTGATGCCGGCGTTTTCCAATTGCTGCTTACCCCGAATAAATACCTTGCGGGATGCGCATCCTGACCTATATAGTAATAAGAGTATATCAACATAGGTGCCCATAACCAACATATCACCCATACCTAAAATCGGCGGGCAATCTACAATTATTATCTCATATTTTCTCTTTGCCTCCTCCAAAATTTCCTTAATTTTTGGAGAACGAATCAGTTCAGATGGATATCTTTCATGTTTACCGGCCGGTATCATACTTAAATTATCCAGGTAAGGTATTTTCCTCCAGTGTTCAAGATGTCCGCCGAGGCCGACACCTGTTCTGACGCAAGCCTGGAACGTCGCTTTGCCGTTAATAAATTCACCGACCCCGTTTTCGTTTAATGTATCAAATAACTTATGGAGAGACGGTTTTCTGAGGTCCACATCAATCAAAAGGGTGGAATACCCTAATTGAGCCATTGAAATAGCCAGATTAGTTGAGGTAAGTGACTTGCCTTCATTACGCATTGCACTGGTTATTGATATAGTAATATTAGTTTTTAATTTCTTTTCTACAATTTTCTTATCCTTGTCTCTCGTTGCTGTAGGAGGGACTAACTGCGACGGTGGAGATGGCGGTCTGAATGGCCTCTGATTTGTAAATAGAGCACTCAGAGAACGGAAAGTACTTACGTCAGGTTTCTGAATAGGAATCGGAGACGGCGAGGTGGTAGAGGGAGGGGTTGAAACAACAGGTCCACCCATACGTGCACCTATTCCTAAACGGCTTGTTTCTTTCTCTTTAACAAAATTAGATAAAATCTGGTTACGTAAAATACCATAACTTTCTACCACGGGTGAAGTGGGCGGATAATAGAAAAGCAACCACTGTGATGCCTTGACCGGATTATGTTTTAATCTAAGTGATCTCGTTAACCAGTGCCAGTTGGTTAGGCTCTGGTTTTTCGGCTTGAAATAAGGAATTATCCCTAAAACAAGTAATTTGGTAATATTTTCTATGTCTTCAATAGTAGCAATGGAGGTATCAAGGTGTTCGGCTATAAAACCGACACTCAAGGCTATTATTAAGCCGAGGATGAAACTGGTTATGTAGATATTGGTTTTATAAGGCGCAATAGGGCTGGTTGATTCAACTGCCATGTCAATAAGTGTGGCATCAGATGCCTTTTCTGCTTCTTTCATCTTTGCCACCTGCATGTTTTCTTTGAGTGTAGTATATAATTTGCTGTTGATGACTAACTCTCGATTAATTCTGCTTAATTCTATTTCTTTTTCAGGTAATTTTTTAAGTTTTTCTTTTATTTCTTCAATCTCATTTTTCAGGTTGGTAATAGCATAAGGTTTGCCTGCCTCAGTATATTGTTGCGAGTATGTTAGTAACGTCTGTTCTAATTCTGCAAGTTTATTTTGTAAAGGGATGGCGCTACCGATAACATCTTCTTTGTTTTTAAATTCCTTAAGGGCATTTTCAGATTCAGTCAATTTTTTATCTACTTCGGCTAATTGTTCTCCAAGGTGTATTCTCAATTGATGAGATTCTTTGCTTTTCTGTACCAGGTCCTGGTTTATATATGCCTCGGCTAATTTATTCGCCAGCGGTGCGACCAGAAAACGATCCGGATGCGTCACGGTGATTTTAATCTGGTTGGTGCCTTTAATAACCTCGGTTTGAATATAATTTTTAAGATTACTAACAATATTATCTATATCGGTGCGGGAATGTTGGGGGGTAATCAATTGTAATTCTGTAGCGGCTTCTTCAACACAACTCTGGCTTGAAATCGTCATTGCTTCGGACACCAAAGATTTTGTAGCCTCATTGAATATCGAAGTGAAAAGTTCGCCGATGGTTCGCTGTGTAGTAACTTTGATAATGCAAGAAGCTTCATATGTCTGAGGTAATAACCTTACCCACATTATGCCTCCAATGAAAATGACGGAAAAGCATAATAATATAATCCATTTTCGTTTCCGCATTATCCTTAAATAATCCTGTAAATTTATTTCGTATGTCATATATTATCAGTGTAGAGCAGAGAGCGAAGAAAACTTTAAGCCCTATGCTCTATGCTTTTTAATCTTTTTGTAACGATCGAACAGCCCAGATAATACCCAATGTGATACCAATTACTTGCAAGGTCGGAGAAATTTTCTGGATAGTCGTATTCCACTTGCTCGTTGGCGTTGGTTCTATTATTAAAACATCATTATCTTGTAAGGTAATGTCTTTGGTAGTAGGATTGGCTACAATTTCTTTAAGATTTATAAGAATCGGTGCGCGTTGGTTCGGATCGGTACGACTATTTCTAGATATACGTGCTGTTTCTAAATTGGCGGATGGGGTATAACCACCGGCCGCACCAAGTAAAAATAATAATTTTATTTCCTGGCCTTTTGGGAACTCGTAATTACCAGGTTTAGCCACTTCACCTAAGATGGTAATCCGTTGAAATTGACCCGGAGCAAAGATTCTCTCTGATTCTAATACCAAAACATCTTTATCTTGTAATATGATATCTTTAGTGGACGGATTGGAAAGAAGGTCTTTTAGATGTATGGAAATAGGAGCTTCCGGTTCTTTAGAGATGAGGTTAGTTCTGTATATCCATACGAGGGTTTCCGATCCGGTTGCCTGATTGTAACCGCCAGCCATCCCCAGTAAAAATAACAGTTTAACATCTTGTCCTTTGGGAAATTCGTAATTGCCTGATTTACCTATTTCGCCTAAAATGGTAATCCGTTGAGGTTGAGCCGGAGTTTTTTCCGAATCAAATATTAAAATATCATTATTTTGTAAGATTATATCTTTAGCAGCAGGATTAAAAAGAATGTCTTTCAAATTTATGAAAATAGGTTCCATTTGTTCTTGAGTAGAAGGATTATTTCTAAATAAGCGTACGGTTTCCAAGTCGGCTGACGTGGTATAACCACCGACCGCACCAAGTAAAAATAATAATTTAACCTCCTGTTCTTTGGGAAACTCGTAATTACCAGGTTTAGCCACTTCACCTAAGATGGTAATCCGTTGAGGTTTAGGAATAGGCGTAGATTGGAGTTCAACCATGACGGTAGGATTCTTTATATAAGTGGCAAATTTTTCGGTCAGCATCTTTTCTAATTCTGATAACGTTAAATTGGTCACTTTTAATTCGCCGATCCGAGGTAAACTGAGAATTCCCTGAGGTGAAATTGTTCGTTCACGAGAAAAATCCGGATGTTCTAATACCGTAATAACAAGAGTGTCACCCGGTTGAATCCGGTGTTCGATTTCCGGCGTTAACTGAACGGTTCCTGATGGGACTGATTCCTTGGGACTTGCCTCTTTAGGGGCTGGTTCCTGTGAAGATTCATTAGCCGGTTTATTGATTGGGTTTTCATTATCAGGAGTTGAGGTGAAAATATAACCATAAGGATTTGCTATGAATATCCCGATTAACCAACCTATGATAAGTTGACGCATATTCTTTCTCCCAGAATCTTTGCAGTTTATATAGTTTAATTGATAACTCTTTACTTTTTATACCAAAAATCTCTAACGGTGTCAATCTTCTATTTGGCAAATGATAAATTTATTATTGGTTGTTTGCCCTCGGAAAATTCAGGATATCATTTATTATTATCGGTAAGAATTGTAATAATCTTGATAATTTGTTGATTAACATTGGGTTTCTATTTATTCTTTAAATAATCACTACTATTTTTGTTGACCCCGTTAGAAATATTTAGTATAAAGTTATGACAAAGGAATAAATAATATAAAACTTATGTGGACAGTTTCGCTTTAGCGGAATACCTGCCCGACCTTTGGTCGTTCGGGCGGGCTGCCGATAAGAAGGAGAAAAATTATGGTAATGACATTAGAAACCAAAACAGACATTATAAAAAAACATCGGGTTCATAAGAAAGATACTGGTTCACCGGAAGTTCAGATTGCTATTTTAACAGAGAGGATAAACGGTTTTTCAACACATTCCCAACAACATCCCAAAGACCATAGTTCCCGTAGAGGGCTTTTGATGATGATTGGACAGCGTTCTAAACTTCTCAAGTATCTTGCAAAATATCAACCATCGCGGTATCAAAAGATAATTAAAGAGTTAAATATCAGAAAATAGTAAAAGTCCCGCACATAACCTACTACTTTGGTCCCGCTAAGGCGGGATGGTAGGTTATGTGCCGGGTAAAGGATTGAATATAGATATATGAGTTATAAAGTAGAAACGGAAATTAATAGTCGTAAATTTGCAATAGAAACCGGTCATCTGGCTCAGTTGGCTCATGGTGCAGCGGTTGTTTCATACGGTGATGCCGTAATTTTGGTCACAGTGGTGCATGGCGAGAAAAGAGAATGGGAGAATGGAGATGACATGTTGCCTTTGACAGTAGATTATCGCGAGAAAACATCAGCCGCAGGTAAAATACCGGGTGGGTTTTTTAAGAGAGAAGGCCGTCCGACTACTAAAGAGATTCTGACCATGCGATTGATAGACCGTCCCTTAAGACCTCTTTTCCCGTCTTCATTCCGTGACGAACTTCAGATTATGGCTTTGGTTTTATCAGCGGATGATAAGTTTGACCCAGATATTCTTGCTATTAATGGAGCCTCAGCCGCATTGACCATTTCGGATATACCTTTTAATGGGCCTATTGCCGCAGTGCGTATTGGTAAAATAGGGAATAACTTTATTATTAATCCTTCGTATGAGGAAACGTCTAAGGGCGAAATAGATTTAGTTGTAGCGGGCAGTGCTGATGCTGTGATAATGGTTGAAGGGTCGGCTAAAGAATCATCTGAAGAAACCATCGTTTCCGCCATATCTTTTGCCCATCAGGAAATAAAAAAGATAGTTGAACTGCAAAAACAGCTTCAGACTCAAGTCGCTCCTAAAAAGATAGAATCTTTACCTGAAGAAATTGATGCTTCGCTTTATAAAGGAATCAAAAACATAACATATAAATCCATAAAAGAGAAGATTCAACTTGGGTCGAAAAAAGAAAGAAGAGAAGCCTTAGATAAAATAAAGGGACCCGTGCTTAATAAATATATTGATGGGGTTCCAGATAATGATGCTAAGAATCTTTTAGCAAAACAGATAGGAAAAGTTTTTAATGCGTTGGAGAGAGAGATATTAAGAGAACTTATTTTGGATAATAAACGTATTGATGGTCGAAATCTGAAGGATATCAGGCCGATTTCCGGTGCGGTTGGTTTATTACCCAGAACGCATGGCTCGGCTTTATTTATGCGCGGTGAAACTCAGGCGCTTGTTGTAACCACGCTCGGTTCATCAATGGACGAACAGATTATAGACGGATTAGCAGAAGAATACTCTAAAAGATTCATATTGCATTATAATTTCCCGCCCTTTTCAGTGGGTGAGATAAAACCTCTGCGCGGTCCGGGTCGCCGTGAAATCGGACATGGTAATTTAGCAGAATGCAGTTTGGAATCAATGCTTCCGGATGAGACTGATTTCCCTTACACCATCAGAATCGTTTCTGATATTCTCCAATCTAATGGCTCTTCTTCTATGGCAACGGTTTGCGGAAGCACACTTGCATTGATGGATGCGGGTGTTCCTATTAAGAAGCCGGTAGCCGGGATTGCTATGGGGCTTGTTAAAGAGAAAGATGAAATTAGGATTCTTTCTGATATTCTCGGCTCAGAAGACCATTTGGGCGATATGGATTTCAAAGTCGCAGGTACCGCTGATTGTATTACGGCTGTTCAAATGGATATAAAAATAAGCGGCATTTCTGCGGAAATAATCAGTCAGGCTTTGCAGCAAGCCCGTGAGGGAAGAATTTTTATACTTGGTGAAATGAAAAAAATACTCGCGGTAACTCGTGAAAATATTTCTTCGTATGCGCCGCGATTTGCTAAATTAAAAATCAAGCAGGACAAAATCGGTGCGTTAATCGGACCATCAGGTAAGAATATCAAGAAAATACAGGCAGATACCGGTGCCACCATTGAAATTGAAGAAGACGGGACCGTCCTGATTTATGCCGCTGATGAGAGTTCTACAAATAAAGCCAAGCAATTGGTTGAAGACTGCACCGTCTCGCCGGAGGTTGGAAAAACCTATAATGCAAAAATAGTTTCCATCCGTGAATTCGGTGCTTTTGCCGAAATATTACCCGGTCAGGAAGGTCTTGTCCATATCTCAGAATTATCTGATGGCTTTGTAAAAGATGTCAATGATGTTGTCAAGGTCGGCGATACCTTCCCGGTCAAGGTTCTTGCCATAGATGACCAGGGCAAAATCAGATTGAGCCGCAAGGCACTTATGACCGCTGGTTCCGGTGGTAATGAAGAAAATAAGAATACTCAACATTCTTATAAGAAACAATATAAATGAGGAGTCGGGGAGTTCCCGACTCCTTACCCTGAGGAGTAGGCAAGTCTGCTCTGTTAGGGCAAAATTTTTCAAACCCATAGATTATTAATACCCTTCCATAGGTAGAATAATACATTACTATAGGTAGAGTAATACGATACCATAGGTAGAATAACACATTACCATAGGAAGAGTAATGTGATACCATAGGTAGAATAACACATTACCATAGGAAGAGTAATATGATACCATAGGTAGAATAACACATTTCCGTAGGAAGAGTAATACGATACTATATGTAGAATAACACATTACCGTAGGTAGAGTGATACGATACCATATGTAGAATAACACATTACCGTAGGTAGAGTGATACGATACCATAGGTAGAATAACACATTACCATAGGAAGAGTAATATGATACCATAGGTAGTGTAGGGGGTATCCGGGGGTAGTCAGGGGGGACTAGGGGGGTAGTCTGGGGGGATACCCCCTATATCTCGCCAAAGGGTGATTTATGAGAACTACTATATCTTAATTAATAACATTATAACTTTTATGGCACACAAATTTATCAAAGACCTTGCCGCCTATGAATCCGTAGAGCAGGTGTTTCAGGTCGTCAGCAAACAGCAGAGAATGAAACGTGATGGATTGCCTTATCTTAACCTAAATTTGCGCGATAAAACAGGTAAAATTCAGGCAAAGATTTGGGATAATCTTCCCGAAATAGATTCAATAGTTGAATATGGTTTCGTCTATGTTAAAGGCCAGATAGAACTGTATAAGGCTGATTTGCAACTCGTTATTAGTTCACTCATTCCTGCTTCTCCGGAAGACGTCAATCCTGAGTTTTTCACTTCCTGCACCTCCAAGGATATAGAACTGCTCTACGAGGAATTGAATGAGATTCTTGCCCGAGTCAAAGACCCTTTTTTAATGGCATTGATTCAGCAATTCCTGACGGATGATGATTTCGTTGGTAAATTCAAGAAATCTCCGGCCGCGGTAGAAAGACATCACTCTTATACCGGCGGATTACTTGAACACACGGTTAATATTCTTAATCTTGCATCCCGTATTTCAGAATATTATCAGACAGTCAACACCGATTTGCTTCTGACAGGAATATTTGTACAC
>JAZDFP010000039.1:0-3658 GCA_043807745.1 Planctomycetota bacterium | reverse complement strand
TGTCGCTTTTTTGCTGGCTACCCGATTACACCAGCGACCGAAATTTCTGAACGGATGTCGGAACGATTGCCATTAGTAAATGGTATCTTTATTCAGATGGAAGACGAAATCGCCTCAATGGCGGCCGTATTAGGGGCTACCTGGGGTGGTAAAAAAGCGATGACTGCAACCTCAGGTCCCGGCTTCAGTCTGATGATGGAAAATATAGGGCTCGGGATTATGACCGAGACACCTTGCGTAATTGTGAACGTTCAGAGAGGTGGTCCTTCTACGGGATTACCTACTTTAGTAGGACAAGGTGATATGATGCAGGCGCGCTGGGGCTCACACGGCACTTATGAAATCATTGCCCTTTGCCCCAACTCTCCTCAGGAAATGTTTGACCTTACAATCCGTGCCTTTAATCTCTCAGAAAAATATCGTTTACCAGTGCTCGTTATGGCAGATGAAGTTGTTGCACATATGATGGAAAAAGTGGTTATTCCGCCCACAGACCGGATAAATATTTTACCCAGACGTTATTCTAAATTATCACCTAAGGAATATCTCCCTTATAAACCGGAGAAAGACTTAGTCCCCTCAATAGTAAATGTGGGTGATGGGTATAATATCCACATCACCGGTCTAACCCATAATGAAAAAGGATATCAGGTAATTGATGCGCAAACACAGGAACAATTAGTCAAACGATTATCAGATAAAATCAGGCTTAATCGTAACGATATTATCCAAGTAGAAGAAAAATATCTGGATGATGCCGAAATAATTATCTGTGCTTATGGTATTTCTGCCCGGGTTTCACTGCGGCCTATAGAAATGGCGCGTAAAGAAGGGATTAAAGTCGGATTATTGCGCTTGATTACCGCCTGGCCCTTTCCGGAAGAGATAATCAAACGATTAGCGGATAAAACCAGAGTGTTTATTGTTCCCGAATTAAACTATGGACAGATGGTCAGAGAAGTAGAACGTACTGTCTGTGGTAAGTCAAAAGTAATTCTGATACCTCGTATGGGCGGAGAACCTCATAACCCTGATGAAATATTAGAAGCGATTAAATTCGCTCGAGGCTAATAAATAAAATGATAATCCCGACAAATACTGTCGGGATAAGACCCAGTAAAGTCCCTGACGGGACTAACTGGCTCTAAAATGCATAACTATCAATTTAGTGAAGGTAAAAGTAACAATGAATGAATTAATTCATCCATTAGATAAATTTCTGCGTCAAGAACAAATGCCCCACATCTGGTGTTCCGGTTGCGGTCTGGGTATTTCGTTGAATGTTTTTCTTAATGCAATCTTAAATTCAGGTATTCCGCAGAATAAGTTTGCTGTGGTTTCGGGGATTGGTTGCACGGGTCGGGCGGCCGGCTATATTAAACTGGATTCATTTCATACTACCCACGGTCGCGCCATTCCATTTGCGACCGGTCTTAAATTAGCCCGACCGGACCTCAAAGTAATTGTCTTTAGCGGAGAAGGCGATTTAGCCGCCATTGGCGGAAATCATTTTATCCATGCCGCCCGACGCAATATTGATATTACCGTTATCTGTGCCAATAATTCTAATTACGGAATGACAGGCGGTCAGTGCGGACCGACCACACCACTTAATGCTTTAACCGCCAGCACTCCTTATGGTAATTTTGAGTCATCATTTAGTCTTCCTTATCTTGCGGCAGGGAGCGGTGCAGTTTATGTTGCCCGATGGACGGTTTACAATGTCAAACAATTAGAGGACTCTATTAAACGCGCCATATTAAAAAAAGGTTTTAGTTTTGTAGAAATTATCTCTGACTGCCCGACGTATTATGGCCGGAATAATAAAATCGGTGGGGCACTTGAAATGATGAAATTTTATAAAGAAAATACCGTCGTCAACCAGCGCGCTAATCTCAAAGATATTAATATTGTCCGGGGAGGGAAAATTACCGTGGGCAATTTTATTGATATTGAAAGACCGACTTTTATGGATTTATTAACCGAACAAATGAGTCATCCACTGGAAAAAGGTAAGGTCTTTAAAGTAGAAGAAATAAAGAAAATGGAGTATTAATGTATTACGAAATTAGATTTGCAGGTTTTGGCGGTCAAGGTATTATTAAGGCGGGTGAAATTACGGGCAAAGCCGTAACTAATTATGATAACTATTTTGCCACCATGGTGCAGAATTACGGACCGGAATCACGAGGAGGCGCTTCTAGTGCCCAGTTAATCATTTCTGATAAACCGATAACTTATCCTATTATCACTCAATCGGATATTCTCGTCGTAATGTCTCAAGAGGCTTATAATAAATATGCCATGAAACTGAAACCTGGCGGGATAATGATAATAGAAACAGATATGGTTAAATTAGAAAACCCTCGTTCTGATATCAAGATTATCAAAATACCTGCTACTCGTCTGGCTGAAGAATCCGGTAAAAAAATGGTCGCCAATATTGTGATGTTAGGGGCTTTAAAAGTATTTATTGAAGCAATTACTAAAGAAGCACTGATCTCTGCCATCAAATCTACTGTTCCGCCCGGTACCGAAAAAATTAATCTTAACGCATTCCAGAAAGGAATCGATTGTGCTTCAGCACTTATATGACAAGAAAAACTAACCACAAAGACACAAAGAATTAGAGCAGGAAGTTAAGAGATTAGGAAAATGGAATTTGGTTATCTGTATTCTTTGTGCCCTTAGTGCCTTTGTGGTTACGAAGTTTTCTTGTCAGAGGGAAAAATGAAACCGAATAACGAATCATCTGCCTCGTTGGAAGAGGTTCAAATAGACATCATCGAGGTGCCAAATGGTAAAATCAGGATTATACGAGACCGTTGTAAAGGATGTGATTACTGCGTCCAGTTCTGTCCTAACAAGGTTTTAGTGATGTCTAAGGAATATAACCGTAAAGGTTATCACTTCCCTGTGGTAAAGAATCCTCAAGCCTGCACCGGGTGCATGCTCTGTTATAAATCATGCCCAACAGGCCATAAAGTATACTGTAGCCCCAATTCGCCGGAATGTATTCGTTGTCTGGAATGTCAGGAAAAATGTCCGACAGACTCAATAGAAAACCAATATTTTTAAGGTCTATTAAAACACGAATGAGACAATGTGTCAACGAGGATAAACCTCGTTGTCTACCAAAACCTCTGTAGACAACGACCTTTATGGTCGTTGACCAGAATTTATGAATAATGCGGGTTAAAAGATTATGGAATATATTCTTCTTGGAACAGCAGGTCATGTTGACCACGGTAAAAGCACTCTAATCAAGGCACTTAGTGGCATTGACCCGGACCGCTTGAAAGAGGAAAAAGAGCGGGAAATGACTATTGATATCGGTTTTGCTAATCTTATCCTTCCCAGCGGCCGTTGTGCACAGGTGATTGACCTGCCAGGACACGAACGTTTTATCAAAAATATGCTCACCGGAGTCAATACCATTGATTTGGTTCTGTTAGTGATTGATGCTAATGAAGGGGTTAAACCGCAGACACAGGAACATTTTGATATCCTGAAATTATTGAATATCAAAACCGGTATTATTGTTCTTACTAAAATTGACATTGTTAATAATGAATGAATAGAAGAAGTAACTAAAGAAGTTAGAGAATTCGTTAAAGATAGTTTCCTGGAAAAATCTCCGATTATTAAAGTCTCGGCA
>JAZDFP010000038.1:0-17586 GCA_043807745.1 Planctomycetota bacterium | reverse complement strand
ATCCGCGGCTTTTTTGAGGCATCTATTATAAAAATACTGCCGGCTAAACAGGGGGGGAATAAAGAGTTGTCTTCTAATTTGATGGCAACAGTGGCAGGCAATATACCCTGGCTACCCAATGGTTGATGACCCACTGATTTATCAGGGGTATCTTTCAGTGAAGGCACATATACGAATTCCAGATTTTTCTGTTGCCATAGTTCAGGTTGATTAAAGCAATCGTCTATTTTACTTCCAGAAACTATCCGGAAAAGAGGCGTTTTCCCGATTGGTGATATTTCCGTAGTTTCTGTTTTACTTTCTGGAGTTTTAGGAATGCCTGGTTTCTTATCCAGAAGTTTTATGGATTCACTCTGGATGGGGAACCTTATTGTTTTAAAAGAAGAGCCGCTTGTTTTCTCTTTGACTGGTTCTGCAACTGTTACGGAATTATCTGTAATTATTCCGTGAAGTTCATCCAGAAGATTATGAACCGGTATATCTAAAACTTCAGAAATAGTCCTTAATTTATCATCATCTATTTTACTTTGATACCTGCCATTCAGAAGGTCAACCAGATAGTTATAATTTATCTGGAGTCGTTCAGCAATAATCTTTTTGGAGGTACCCTTTTTTATCCGTAGTTTTTCAATTATCTGCCATGGAGAAATCGTCTTTTCCATAATATATAGTATTTTCAGATATTTCCGAATAAATCAAGATTTATATCAAGAAAAATCCATAAAAATCCGATATTTTATCAATGGATATTTAGCAGGGTTTTATTATATATTTAACAGAATAAATGTATAACATTTCTGGATGTAATATCAGGATATTGTTTCCTATGGATTTTGTTCCAGAAATCTCTGGATTATGGTAGAGCCTCTTGACAAATAAGATAAATTTTGTAATAATAAAATAAATGAGTTACTATAAGGTTTTGGGTTTAGAGACAGAGCCTTTTTCCACGAGTCCTGACCCGATGTTTTTTTATGAGTCGCGCGGACACAAATTGGCATTAACTAATTTAATTATAGAGTTGAGACTTCGGAGAGGGTTAAGTGTGATTTTGGGTGATGTCGGGACAGGCAAGACGACATTAGGCCGGAAATTGATCCAGGCTCTTTCATTGCGTGAAGGATTCGTTTTTCATATTATTCTGGACCCGACCTATGAGAATGAAAAGGCTTTTTTCTCTTCTCTGGCTCGAACCTTCGGAATAACAATACCGACTGACAATAATGTTAGCGAAATCAAGGAATCTATCCAGGATTTTCTCTTTCAGAAGGCGGGTAAAGATAATGAAACGGTTGTCCTAATCATTGACGAAGCTCAAAAACTCTCTGAGACTTCTTTAGAGGTTTTAAGGGTTCTTCTTAACTATGAAACCAATAGTGCAAAATTAATTCAGTTGGTTATTCTGGGACAATTAGAGTTGCACCCAAGGATTGTTAATATTCCCAATCTTATTGACAGGGTTAGTTTTAAATACACGCTTAATCCGTTGGACCAGGATGAGATGGTGGATATGATAAATTTCAGGCTTTGTCAGGCAGGTTATAAACTGAATAAAAGCCTTTTTACGGATGATGCGGTTAAAGAGATATACCGATGCAGTTTAGGTTATCCGCGACAGGTAACGTTATTATGCCATAAGGCTCTTAAGAATATTGTGATGAATAATCAGATGGTTGTAGATAATAAAATAATGAAAGAAATAGTGGATGAGGAGGCAAGAAACGGATGGCGCTTACCAGAAAGGATAATGTCACCCCAGAGGAGAACCTTCTGAGGTTGATTGAGAAACCAGCCGTCATAGGTGAAACTCAACGCCAGACGGAAGATGCTGCTTTTCGCATAGGGGATAGGAAAAAGAACTGGCTAAACCCCTTAGTATTGATTAGCAGTTTCTTTTTGTTGCCGATTATTTTCCTGCGTCTGGGTAAGAGGTTGTCGTTAAAAAGTGTTAATAAAATTGGTTTGGTAGCCATAACGTTACTCTTAGGATATGCTATCTGGAATATTGTTTCAGCCGAGTCAACATCAGTTCCTCAGCTAGAAATAAAAAAGGTACCAATAGACGATATTATACGTCAACCTGATATTACTCTTTATTACCAGATGGTTGATGATAGAGATATTTTTAAGGATATGTATAAACCGCCTGTTGTAGAAACAACTAAACCTCCTGTGACACCGACTACCACGCAACCACCGGTGGTGCCAGAGGTTCAAACCTCTATTATTGCGATATTGAAAAACCTTAAACTCATTGGGGTTATCTGGGAGCCCAAGCCACCTATGGTTTTGATTGATGATGCGGCAAGGAAAGATACTTATTGTTTGGAACAAGGAGGGTCATTTATTACTAAGATTGAAGAATCTGGTAATACCAAAGATGCCCTGATAGAAATAAAAGAAATTTCTAAAGATAAGGTTATCTTGAAATATGAGAATGAGGAGGGATTCTTGACTATAACGGGAATAAAATAACCCCGACGAAGTCTGTCGGGATAAGAGGCTGTAACGCTCCTCTGTCGCTAACAGCCTCTAAAAAAGGGTAATTTTATGAGAAATTATTTAATATTTTTGGTGATAGCACTATGTTCAACTTTACTTTGTTTCGCAGAAGATTCAACATCTCCTGCACCTAAAGATGCGCCAGTATCACCTACTACAACAACCGAACAAACACCTCAATCTTTAGAGCAAATCTTTGCTAAACCATTTACGGGAACCTTCAAGGTTGTTCAGGTGCGTGATTTACTCGGAGCGCTACGACAAAAAGGTCCTCTTAATATCGTGGCTACCAAAGAGGTTAGCGGAGAATTGACCTTCCTGCTGGAAAATGTAACTGTCGGAGAGGCATTAGAAATTGTTCTGATTACCAATGGTTTAGCAAAGGAAATCAAAGGTAATATTATACATATTATGACTGAAGCCCAATACCAGGCATTATATGGGAAACCATATAATAGCAGGCTGATAGTGAAAATCTATCAGTTAAAAAATACCCTGCCGAAGAGAATAATGACATTTTTAGAGAATATAAGGTCTAAAAATTTGGGTTCTCTTATCGGGGATGATGGCACGAGAACACTTGTTGTGATAGATGTTCCGGATAAGATAAAAGAGATGGAAGAACTTATTAAACGTTTGGATGTTTCTTCTGATACCCAGACCTTTGAGTTAAAAAATGCCAAAATGGATGATATTATTCCTGAAGTTACTAAATTGCGTACCCCTGGTTTTGGCGAAATTCAAATTGATAAGAGAATGAATCGTTTTATAGTAACAGACCATCCGCAGGTGTTACAAGATATAGCCAATTTAGTTTATCAGTTTGATGCCAAGCCCAGAGAAGTTTTGATTGAAGCCAAAATGATACAGATTGTTCTTTCAGATGAATTTACTATGGGTGTTAATTGGCAGCAAGTCTTCTCAAAATATTCCGCTTTTAAGGATGTTAAATTAGTCGGTAATTTTCCTATTCGTGGTGACTTGGCACAGAAAGTTAATCTGACTACTACTATTGGTACAATTCCTAATACTCATTATCAACTTGTGGTTCAGGCATTAAAAAACTTTGGAGATAATAAACTGATTTCCTCACCGAGATTGATTACCCTCTCGGATAAAGAAGCGAAATTTATGGTTGGTACTAAGGAAGCTTATGCTACTACTACAAGAACTACGGCTCAAGGCGGCGCAACTACGGAAACAGAGACAGTTCAGTTCCTTGAGGTAGGTGTAACTTTGATGGTCACGCCCACTATTAACGAGGACAAATATATTACTATGTTAATAAAACCGGAAATAAGTTCAGTGACCAGGTATGAAGTAACCGCTTTAGGTAACCGAATTCCTATTATAGAAACTGCTAATACCAGTACCAATGTAATGGTTAAAGATGGTGTTCCCATAGTTATTGCCGGTCTCATTAGAGACCAAAAACAAAGGGAGTCAGGTGGTGTTCCTCTACTTTCACAAATCCCTATTATTGGTTTATTATTTTCATCAAAAAGAGAATATTTTGTCAAGACAGAAACGGTGGTGTTTCTAACACCATTTATTGTTACAGGAGATGTTGATAGTTCTGTAATATCCAGACAGATTGACTTAGAAAGAAAAGAGCCTAAAGAACTGAAACCTATAAGATAAAAATTCAATTAGTTCAAGGGCTTGATAATTGATTAAATTAAAATCTTTAGTAGACCGTCCCACTGGGATACGGGTTACTAATTCCGACGAATTCTGTCGGGATAATAAAGGAGGATTATTTATGGAGAATTTACGTAAATTCATTGCCTTAATTTTTCTGCTCTATGTTATCGGCGTAAATGTGCTATGTTTTATTTTCTGGCAGTCTACATCATCATCACATGAAAAAGTAAAACAGATGGAAATCACTCGGGATAATGATAAAGACCAGTCTAAAATAACAGAAAAGAAATTAAGGGAGGAAAACACTCAGATTGCCGAGAAATTGAGTAAATTACAACAGGATAAAGATGTCCTTCAAACAGAGAGTCAAAATACTCTAAACCGTTTTAACAAGGTTAGTAACGAAAATGAGGACATCAAAAAAGAATTAGAATCAACCAAGACAGAGATTGATAAACTTAAAAATGAAAAAGCCAGTCTGGAAGTTAAAATTCAACTTGGTAAAGACGAGTTAAAACAACAATTAGATAAGGAAATTCAGGCTAAATATGAAACTGAGAAGGTAAAATTTAATAGGGAACGCTCAGACCTTAAGGAGCTTTTACAGCAACTTCAATCAGAGCGTGATATCAATAGGGCAGAACTTCAGAAAATCAAACCTGAGTTTAATATTCTTCGTGAAGAAAAGTTGGCTATGGAAAAACAGATTACTGCTTATGACAGACAATTACGTAGTGAAACAGAAGATAAAAACAGATTGACCAATGAACTCAAAGAACTAAGAAATGCTAATGCAATAGGCTCTAAAGAAAAAACAGAGTTTACTAATACCAATGCTAAACTGCAACTTCAACTTAAAGAAACCAATAATGAATTGTCTTCTATTAGATCACAATTAACCGATCATAAAGAACAGGTCGCTAAATTGAATAGAGATTTGAATAGTATTGATATTCAACTGAAGGTGGAAAAAACCGATAGAATTAAATATTACGAAGAGAGTAAGAAATACCGAGAACTTGCAGACAGATTAGGTGGCGATCTATCTCTTGAACAGGAAACCACCAAAAGATTAACAGGAGAGTTAAATACAGAAAAATCTGAAAAAGCCAAAGCTAAAGAGCAATTAACAAAGAGTCAAGAACAGATTAAAAGTTTAAGTTCTCAGCTTTCAAATATTCAGGATGTCAATCTCCGTTTGAGTACAGAACAAGAGAGATTGAATAGAAATCTTAGGACAACTACAGAGGAAAAAGAAAAAATGCGGACACAATTATCTCAAAGCGATGAACAGAGAACTAAGATGGAAAAAGAGAATAACGACTTTAAAACACAAAACACAACTCTTTCTAAACAGATAATTGACGTTACCAAGATTGACAATAACCTTAAATCCAAGATTGAAGAATTGACTGAAAATCTTCGTAAAGCAACCGCAGAAAAAGAAGATGCCAATATAAGATTACGATATGCCACAGATAAAGTTGTTTTGTTAGAGAAAGATACGAATAGGTCGGAAGAAATCAGAAAGTTATTAGAGAGTAAATATGAAGCCCGGGATAAGGAATTCAGGGAAATAGAAGCAGGGTCGCAAAAAACATCAGAAGCATTTAAAGAAGCCAGCGGACAAATTACTTCACTTAAATCACAGGTTATAAATCTTGAAGCAAGTATCGGGAAACTAACAATAGAAAAAGACAAGATAAGGGATGAGAAAAATAGAAATGAAGAGGTTCTTAGGAAAATAGAATGGGGATATTCAACTTTATCAGACACGCTTCGTAGCACTCGGGAATCAGAACAGAGGCTGAAAGAACAATTAACCGGGAGCGAAACCTCCAGGGATGAATTACGTGATAAACTGCGTGTCAGCGAAGAAACACGGTCAAATGTCCAAAGAGATTTAGTCAGGCTTGAACATGAATATGGTGTATTATCAGAAACGCTTCGTGGTACGTATGAATCAAAGCACAAGATAGAGGAACAATTAGCCAATAGTCAAAAGACCTATCGCGAGATGGAATTACGCTTTAAAGAACAGATAGGCAAGAGTGAGGAGCAAAATCTTGCTTTGTCACGGCAGAATACACTGGTGGAAGATTCCTTGATGAAAGCAAAAGCGGATGTACAGGCATCGGAGAAAAACCTGAAATCAGAACAAAGTGAAAAGTATAAATACTATGAAGAATCTAAAACGCAAACTTCTAAGGTTTCAGAATTGCAGAGGAATTTGGAAACCGCTAATTTGAAAATTCAGAGTTTAGAAGAAGAGAAAAAATTATCTAATGATCATTTAAAAGAAGTGCAGACACAATTTGATAGCCTTCGTAAAGAAAATATAACGATTAAAACCCAGTCATTAACTTCAGATACCCAGATTGTTCAGCTTCAGACGCAATTAGAGATTACTTCTAAACAACTGGTAGACCGAGAGGCAACTCTTACATCTAAGATAGCAGAACTGACTAAATCAATTAAGGAAACAACAGATGAAAAAGATAAGATAAAAGAGGAGAAAGGTAAAATTGGAGATGCATATGTTAGACTTGGAAAAGAATACACATCTTTATCAGATACGCTACACACGACAAAGGAATCAGAGCGTGGCATGCAAGAGCAATTAGCCAATAATCAAAAGGCCTATCGCGAGGTGGAATTACGCCTAAAAGAACAGATAGGCAAGAATGATGAACAAATCAGTTTACTTAATAAGACTATCAAAGAATTAACTCAACAAAATACCGATACTGTTAAGCAATATAAAGAGATACAGGATGAGAAAAACAGGTTAAAAGAAATATCTTCTAAAATAGAGGCAGAGAATGATTTATCTAAGTTTGCTCTCAAGAAACTGAGTGCTGAAAAGGAGTCGCAGGATAAACAGGTTAAAGATTATACTGAACAAATAAATCGTTTAACGAGTATAAACAAAGGACAAAAAGACCAGTTAACCAAACTTGAAGTTGATAGCCGAACCAAGATTAATGAACTTACTTCTCTTAATAGGACATTGGAAGATGAGCAGCTGAAAACGAAAGAAGAACAATCTAAAACAGAGGAACTCAGGACTAAGAATGAGCAACAAATCAGTTCGCTGAAATCAGAGGTCTCAACACTTAATGCTGCTATTAAAAAACTAAACAATCAGACTGAGACATCAGATAAACAACTTAGAGAAAGAGACGAACAAATAATGACATTTTCCAAGGAGAATGCTGATTTAAAGGAAAGAAGTAATTCATTAGCAAAACAATTGTCTAAGACGGAAGATGATATGCGAACCAAAACGACAGAAATCAGTGAGCGGTTACGTTCTACTACAGCGGACCGGGATGATGCGGCAAGTCGTTTGAAATTTGCGACAGACAAAATCTCTTATCTGGAAAAAGACATTAAACGCTTTGAGGAAGCCAATAAATTGTTGGAAACTAAATACGACGCCAGAGATAAGGATTTTAGAAATGCTGAAACCGAGCGCCAAAAATTATCAACAGAACTTAGAGATACCAATAATAAAATCACATTGTTCCAGAAAGATAAAAACGACCTGCAGGATTCTCTCAAAAAATCCGAGTTGCAGTTAGCCAAGAGCGAAGAGAAGTATAATAAAAGCGAAAATGAATTACGTTCCGTGCAGAAAACACTTAAAGATATAGAAGCGCAAAGTTCAACAACAATAACCAATCTTCAATCTCAAATAGCAAGTCTGAAATCACAAACAGATGATTTATCGAAATCTTTTAAAGTGGCTGTAGAGGAGAGAGAAAAAGCAAAGGAAAATAAAAATAGCAGTGATTTACAATTGATTGTTGTTACCAAAGAGAATAGCACTATAAAAGAGAAAAATGACCAATTGTTAAAAGACGTCTCACAATTCCAGACCAAACTCAAAACACAGGAATACGAACTCAATGAAACACTAAAGAAAGAAAGAGAAGACCGACAACTCGTTCTTAATGAACTTAACACTACAAAAGAGAATCTCAGAAGTGCAAGTTGGCAGGTTTCCGAATTACAGACGAAGAATGCTACGCTTGATAAAACCATTACTTCTGCACAGAACCAATTAAAGAATCAGGAAGCAGATATGGGGCTTACTATCAAGCAACTACGAGACTTGAAAGACAACTATTTGTCGAGGTTAGAAGAGGCAGAGTCAAAAATAAATAACTATATGAAAGTAGAAATAGACCTCAGACAGAAGAATTCAACATTGGAAAAAGAGATGACAGGTTTAAAGGTCACTATGGATGATAAGATTGCGGAAGCGATGAAGCAGAAAGAAACCGATTATATTACCCGCCTGAGAGAGGCTAATGAACGGGTTAAGGCAATGGAGGAAACCTTGACTAAAGAACGAGCTAATTTCTATTATAATCTTGGATTCTATGCGACCAGAAGCCAGCTTTTTGATGATGCGATAGGATACTATGACAAAGCGTTAGTTCTTAATCCCAAAGACCCTGCAGCTTATTTTAGTATGGGTGTTATTTATGACGAACATTTAGATAATCCATCTAAGGCTATCTTCTGCTATCAAAAGTATTTGGAATTAGCACAGTCTGATGCACCTGACCGCGAGAAGGTGAAAAAATGGATTGAAAACGCCCAGAAACGGTTGAAAGACCCTAAGGGTGGATTTGGAAGATAATTTATAATTATTGACAAACAGTAAGTTGATTATAGTTTACTATCACTTCACTGAAAAGTGGAGAATTAATAAACTTCATAAATAAGAAAGGAGTGAAAAATGGAACAAATGCCGGAAATGACACCACAAATAACACAAGGAATAGGAATGGTCTTAGGGGGTATAATTATAGTGATGCTTGTTATCTTTTTGATTTTCTCCGTGTTTGGATGTTTCTGCTTGGCAAATATGGCGCGTAAACTTGGCAAATCATTCTGGGGAAGTTTTTTTATGGCTTTTATTCCCGTAATCAATTTTGTTACACTTCCTATTTTGTATACACAGATGGCTAAGAAACCCATTTGGTGGTTTATACTTTGTTGGATTCCATTGGTAAATATTGTTATTCTGGTCCTATTGTGGATGGCTATTGCGGAAAATCTGGGCAAACCATCATGGTGGGGAATAATGATTGTCCTTGTACCAGTAGTTAACATAGTTTTCTTTATTATGTTAACGTTTGCCAAGCCACCTCAATTGACGTCTACAACATAAGATAAGTAATTTAAAATAAAGGGAATGTTGTCTATAAATAAAAAAGGATGGCATTCCCTTTTTTATTTCCTGCTTCTTGAAACCCTATATTCACTTGACCAATTTAGTGCCGGAGTTTACACTGAGCGTAGCGAATGTGTGTCTTTTGGCGCCATAAGGACGCTCCCGCCTGTGGCGGGACAGGTATGGGCGGAGTTTATCCAGCATCAGCGGGGGCGCCAGTGGTTAATATTTAATTTTACTATGGCACCCTTTCCGCCAGAGGCGGATCTGCCTCTGGTACATGGTAGCAAGGAAAAGACTGCTACCGAGAATAATTATCATCCCGACGAAGTCTGTCGGGATAACCTTTCCCACTATATTATATACTGTATACTTCTTCTCTTCTAATTATGGTACCCTTGAGTAGTTATCATAGGCAAAGCCGGTCATATCGCCCGCTGAAAATGGTTGACTTCCCACCCCAATCGAGGTCACGCTTAAATCTGATTTCAGTATACGGGTAACAGCACCATCATTAAAATTTGCCACCCAGCAATAGGTCCCGTCAACCGAGATTCCATAGGGGTTATTTCCCACCGCAATCGAGGTCGTGCTTAAATCTGTCTTCAGGATGCGGGTGACATTAGGATTACTCCAATTTGCCGCCCAGCAATAGGTTTCATCAACCGTGAGTGTATAGGGTCCATATCCAGTTGCTCCCACTGCAACACTGGTCGTGCTTAAATCTGTCTTCAGGATGCGTGTAACATTATTAGTACTTGCATTTGCCACCCAGCAATAGGTCTCATCTACCGCGATTCCCCGTGGGGTAGTTCCCACCGTAATATTGGTCGTGGTGAAGTCGGATTTCCTGATGCGGGTGACAGTATTACCATCATTTACCGCCCAACAATAGGTTCCGTCAACCGCGACCTGATAGAACGCTCCGGCAATCGTGGTCGTGGTGGAGTCGGATTTCCTGATGCGGGTGAGACCCCAAGTCCCACTAAAATTTGCCGCCCAGCAATAGGTCTCGTCAACCGCGACTCCATTGGGGCCCTGTCCCACCGCAATCGTAATCGTGCTTAAATCTGATTTACTGATACGGGTAACACTGGCACCATCAACATTTGCCACCCAGACATAGGTCTCATCAACCGCGACCGCACGAGGGTTAGGGTTAGTTTCTTCCAACGCAATCGTGGTCGTGGTGGAGTCAGATTTACTGATGCGGGTAACATTATTAGTCCCCGAATTTGCCACCCAGCAATAGTCATCCACGGCCGTGGTCCCGGTAGTGGTAAAGGTTTGGTTATTGCCATTGGTTGTGCCTCCGTCATTGGTGGCTACAACCCTGAAGTTATATGTAGTAGATATTGTTAATGAACTCACATTTGCAGTAACAGAAACAGGAATCGCGCCACTTCCGGGAAGAGAGATAACAGTTGCACTGATTCCATAAGATACAGAGGTGCCATAATCAAAGTAGCAGGAGGTAACATTTACTCCATTAGGATTTACCGTCCCGTTTAATGTAGCAGAAGTAGAGGCTATATTAGTAGCGGCATTAGTGGTGCAGGTCGGCGGTGGTAGTGCCTCGGTGTTAAAAGTCTGATTTAAGCCGTTAGTCGTGCCTCCGCCACTGGTGGCTACAACCCTGAAGTTATAGAGTGTACTGACTGATAATGAACTCACGTTTGCAGTAACAGAAACAGGAATCGCGCCACTTCCGGGCAGAGAGACAACAGTTGCACTGATTCCATAAGATACAGAGATGCCATAATCAAAGTAACAGGAGGTTACATTTACTCCATTTGGATTTACCGTCCCGTTTAATGTAGCAGAAGTAGAGGCTACATTAGTAGCATCATTAGTGGTGCAGGTCGGTGGCGGTAGTGCCTCGGTGTTGAAAGTCTGATTTAAGCCGTTAGTCGTTCCTCCGTCATTGGTGGCTACAACCCTGAAGTTATAGAGCGTAACTGGTGTTAATGAACTCACATTGGCAGTAACAGAAATAGGATTTGTCCCACTACCGGGTAGCGTAGCCACGTTCTGTTGACTTCCATAAGATACAGAGGTGCCATAATCAAAGTAGCATGAGGTAACATTCGCTCCATTAGGATTTACCGTCCCGTTTAATGTAGCAGAAATAGCGCCTATATTACCGGCAACATTAGTGGTGCAGGTGGGCGGTGGTGGTAGTGCCGCGGTGTTGAAAGTCTGATTTAAGCCGTTAGTTATGCCTCCGGCATTGGTGGCTGCAACCCTGAAGTTATACAGTGTACTGGCTGATAATGAACTCACGTTTGCAGTAACAGAAATAGGATTTGTCCCATTACCGGGTAGCGTAACCACATTCTGTAGACTTCCATAAGATACAGAGGTGCCATAATCAAAGTAACAGGAGGTAACATTCAGTCCATTCGGATTTACCGTCCCGTTTAATGTGGCAGAATTATAAGTAATATTAGCAGCATCATTAGTGGTGCAGGTGGGCGGTGTTCCTACTAAAGTAGTAAAGCTTACATTTGAACCGTAGAATGTGCTGCCACCCCTACTTGCCACGATTCTGAAGTTATAAGTGATATTCGGTAATAATCCGGTCAGGATGGTAGAGGCATTGACAGTAGTCGTGCCTGAACCGATGCTTTGATAACCGGCGACATTGCCGTATGACGTAGTTGTGCCGTACTGAAAATATACATTAGTATTAACACCCTTGGGATTGCCCGCGCCATTTAAGGTAGCAGTAGTCTGACCGACACTACTGGCTGGATTAGTAACGATTGAAAATGTTACGCCACTACTACCGCTGCTGCCTCCACCGCCGCCTCCACCGCAACCGACATAATTAAAAACGGTTACAAACGCGACCAAGGACAAAAGCGTTACTATGTAATATGTTCGGTTTTTCATACAACACCTCCTCTGGCGCCGACCCACTGAGCTAATGGCACCACTTTCTTATTTAATTACGAAATATAGTTTATAAGTTTGTAATAAATATACACTTGATTCACGACACTGTCAAGAAAAACAATAAAAAATCATAACCACTCTACGAACTCCGCCAAAGGCGGACAAGCCTGAATTGACTGGCCCTCCGGCGGTCGGGTTTTTCCCTTGATCCAGAGGAGTCTAGGGACGAGAACCCCGAAGGGCAGAGTGAGAACCCGGAACTGGTAGTTGGCAGTATCCCACTGGGATTGCCACACTATAAAATTTATCAACGATTAATTGTAAATGTACTAAATTCATTATATATTAATGTTATATATGACATTTCTTATCAACAGATTTCGTGAGCAGGCATTAGAGAAACTGAAGGAAAATAAGGTGGTGGGCTATTTCTGTTGTTACGTTCCGGCAGAAATAATTGAAGCCAATGGTTTTATGCCTGTCCGCTTGGCTGGTCTGGGAGATGGGATTGCAGAGAACGAAGGCGAGAAATTTATTCATAATGAAGCGTGTTCCTTTTGCAAGGAATGCCTGGGGCTAAGAAGCCTAAACCGTCCGCCCTATGACAAAATAGATTATCTCATTATTCCCAGTGGCTGTGACCAGATGAAACGGCAGGGGGAAAAATGGCATCTTGATTTCGGGGTGCAGACTTATCATTTATTCGTGCCGGCTACTTGGGAAGATTCATCATCCCAGAATATCTACTGGCAGGAACTTAAATGGCTTAACGAAGAGCTATCTGCCATTGCACCAGCAAAACAAGACTTAAAAACTATTGTTATGCAATATAATGAGGCACGGAAAAGATTTATACGTTTAAACTATCTCCTGAGTTATAATGATTATTTTAATCTGGCGCATCTGTTCTTTATCTCTCCTATCAGTGATTTTTTACATTACCTTGATGAAATAGAGAAGAATATCAAACCGAAAACAGGTGCTGCATCTGATAAAATAAGACTTATGTTAGTCGGCAGTCCAATCGGTTATGGAGATAATTTTATTCAGGACGCTTTAGAGAAATACCCTGATGTCAACATCGTCTATGATGCAACCTGCACCGGACAGCGTTTCTTTGAGATTGATATTGCGTTAAGCGGCGATATTATCGCCGATATTGCAACAGCCTATTTTACGCGACCACCCTGTATCTGGCAAAGGCCTAATAGCCAATTTTATCAATACATTCAAACTATTATTGATAAATACAGAATTGATGGCATAATATATAAGACACTTAAGTTTTGTGACTTGTGGAAATATGAGGCGAAGAGGTTCGCAGACTGGGCGAAACGTCCGGTTATTCAGATTGAGAATACATATAGCCTGGCCCAGAATGCCCAGATAAATAAGCGAATTGCGGCATTTTTGGAAACCATTAAACAATAATCAGATGACTAACTACCAAGACCCTAAACCGCAGAAGATTTCTTTATCCGAATGGGATAAACTCTACGATAAAATTCCGCAGGGAGTACTCAGTAAGTATAAATATATCCAAGAAATCCCTAAGGTCTCAAAGTCTTATGTTATTAAGATGTCCGAGTATTTCCGAACCGGTGATAAAAGGCTGGTTTCGTTAAAGTACGACAATTCACTTGCCGCACTCAGACTCTGGAATTTCCTACTGACTGAAGAAGAACGTCTGGCAGATTGGCGTTCTGCGGGAAAGAAGTTGTTTGGAGTTATGAAGGATTTAGGGACCATACCGGTAATGGTTTATTCTTCAGACCGGTGCGTGGCTTTTTATCCGGATGGTGCGTGGTGGACGCCTTGTTTCAAAGAATTGGAAGATGAACTTTTTCAGATAGCTGACAGGGAAGGTGTCGGCGAGGATGCCTGCCCGGTAAGGGCAACGCTCGGCGCCTTTATTAATCAGAAGCATTTCCCGATTCCTGATTTATGCATTGCCGGGGTGGGCAGTTGCTGTAATGATTTTTCAGCCATTATGCAGCGCATTGCCGGACTTGGCCATAAATTCCTGTGGTGGGAATTGCCGTATCGCAAGGATTTGAAATCGTGGTATCGCCACGGTGATTTTATCAAACTGCCTAATAGCGAATTATGTCCATCTTCTCTTGTTTCTTTTATGGTGCAACAGCTGACCAGAATAGAAAGCGGTATTGAGGAAGAAACAGGAGAACAGGTTACAGATGAAATGTTAAGCAAAGGCATTAAGAAAGCAAACCGATTGAGAAAGATTGTTCATAGATTGCGCTCTTTAGCTTATGGGACTGTTCCGGTTCCGGCTGCGGCATTGGAATTGCTCATTTGCGAGATGATTGTTATCCATTTCTGTTCCGATTCTGAAGAAGCCATCAGGGTATTGGAACATTTCCTTGAAACTGTAGAAAAAAGGGTGAAGAATAAACAGGGTATTCTATCCGGCAATCCATTCCGTGTTACATGGGTTAATCCGGTTGCAGACCTGAGGATGATGAATTTATTGGAAGAACTCGGCGGATGCGTGGCAGGGACAGAATACCTTTTTTCTCATGCGTTAGATTTTATCCCGGAGGATATTCTGCCGATGGAAGCGCTGGCTTATATGGTTCTTTCCGACCCAATGATCGGGTCTGCGGAATACAGGACCAGGCGTATCATAGCAGAAGCCAGAGAATATAAGGCAGAAGGCGTAATAATTTCACGTATCCCGGGCGCTTCACATTGCGCTTCAGAAAGTTATATCATCAGAGATATTATCAAAAAAGAACTGGATATCCCTGTCCTGGATATATCTGTTCCATCGCTTATTGATTCAACTATGACCAGCCTGATAACAAGGATTCAGGCATTCTTTGAAATACTTGACTCCAAACGTTCCATAAGTCATAAAAGCAGAGGAGAATCTTATGATAGGATGCGGTATTGATATAGGTTCAAGGACTACCAAACTGGTTCTTTATGATTCAGTTAGACAAAAGATAATTAAATCGTTAATGACTGATTCGAAATTAGATAATGTGGCAATTGTGCGAAATCTATTTAACCAGACTTTGAAAACAGCTCATTGTAGCAGAAAAGAAGTTAAAAAGGTTATTACTACTGGTTATGGACGGGAACTGATTACTTTTGCAGACGAGACTATTACCGAAATTACCTGCCATGCCAGAGGTGTATATCATTTATTGCCAACCACTCGGTCGATTATTGAAATCGGAGGTCAGGATAGTAAAGTAACTCAACTTGATAATAACGGAAGAGTACAGGAGTTCGTTATGAACGACCGCTGTGCTGCAGGCACAGGGCGTTTCTTAGAGTCAGTTGCCAAATTATTAGATATGGAAATAAGAAAAATGGGTTCCCTGGCAATGAAATCAAAAAAGCCGGCTAATATCAGCAGTATGTGTGTTGTCTTTGCCGAATCGGAAATTATCGGACTACTTGCCCATCGTATTCCGCGAAGCGATATTGTAGCCGGTATCCAACGCTCATTAGCAACAAGGACAATCGCTTTATCCGGTCGTAACTTAACTGAACCTATTGTTTTTACAGGAGGAGTTGCCTTAATCTCCGGGATGGCATCAACTCTTGCACAGGTATGTGGTAAAAAAATTATTACTGCACCTCAACCATTATTAACCGGTGCTTTAGGTGCGGCTATTATCGCTACCGAAACATAAAATAAAATACAGCTTTTAAATCCATAAATATTTGATTAAAAGTCTTAGATATTTTATTATAATATAGAAGGTGTAATATGAAAAAAATAATTAATATTATAACAGTTAGCATCATTATAATCGCCTCGGGTTTTCTGTTATACGGTTTCGTCCTAAGTCATTATAATGTTTATGATAAACCTGCTCCTGAAGATGAGGGTAAACTTTCCACTTTTACCACAATGACGGAATCTCAGCTCTTAAATGAAATGTGTTATGATGCTATTATAACTGATGCCCATGGCAACCTGATAAATAAGGGACGAGAAGCTGCTTGTCTCACTTGAGTTAAACAATAATGCAGTAAGAACACTGCCAGTAAAAGGTTATGGGTTCCATAACCAAAACACCGAGAAGCAAAAATGCGTATTAACGTCTGGCGTCGGTTAACACAATTCTCATTTGCCTTAATATTTAATCCTTATTATTTATTCTCATTCAGAAATGTTTGTGCGCCGGTACTAAACTGCTGGGGATGCCCGATTGCCGCATTCAGTTGTCCCATTGGTGCGCTGGGGCAATTCTTTGCCAATGGCGTTTTCCCATTCCTAGTTCTGGGTATCTTGTTCTTTTTCGGCGCTATACTGGGTCGTTTAGTTTGCGGTTGGGCTTGTCCTTTCGGTTTTTTACAGGATTTATTATATAAAATCCCTTCTTATAAAATTAATTTGCCTTTATTCTTGAAATATGGTAAATACGTAATACTTATTATTATGGTCATTTGTATTCCTTTGTTTTTTGGAATTACTACTACACCTGGTAAAACCACAATTCAGAGTTTCTTTTTTTGTAATTTCTGTCCAGCCGGAACATTAGAAGCAACGCTTCCTGCAGCTCTGATACCACCTTCAGATACCCCAATAACGACAACAAGTGATGCATCAGTCCAGGAAGATTCATTAGAGGAAACAAACACTCTAACTACAACAAATACAACCACAGCAATAAACAATACGCAACTTTCAGCAAGTCTCGCTGCACCGTCAGACGAGAATATTCTTTTAGGACTTTTAAAATCAACTAGAATCTGGATATTTATCATTTTTCTGGTTGCATTTGTTTTGATAAGCCGTCCTTTCTGTCGCTCCGTATGTCCACTAGGCGCTATATTTGCTATTTTAAATAAGGTTAGTATTTATAAAATCAGAGTGGATAAAACTAAATGTATTGAATGCCGCGGATGTAATCATTGCGGCTTGCACTGCCCGGATTTTGCAATATGTTTTATAAAAACTGGAAACTCCAAAATTAAGTAATTAAAGAATATGTCAGAGAAAGAACCGGTTTTAACAGGTGTTCATTTTATTAATGGTGATATTGCCTGCGCAGAAGGAGCTATTGCTGCAGGGTGTCGCTTTTTTGCTGGCTACCCGATTACACCAGCGACCGAAATTTCTGAACGGATGTCGGAACGATTGCCATTAGTAAATGGTATCTTTATCCAGATGGAAGACGAAATCGCCTCAATGGCAGCCGTATTAGGGGCTACCTGGGGTGGTAAAAAAGCGATGACCGCAACTTCAGGTCCCGGTTTCAGTCTGATGATGGAAAATATAGGGCTCGGGATTATGACCGAGACACCTTGCGTGATTGTGGACGTTCAGAGAGGCGGTCCTTCTACGGGATTACCTACCTTAGTAGGACAAGGTG
>JAZDFP010000037.1:0-3661 GCA_043807745.1 Planctomycetota bacterium | reverse complement strand
AGGGTCAAGTATATCAGGGAAATAAATCGGAGTAATCCGACCTCCTTGCATGCAAACCATTGCACCGCTTCCGCCTTGTTGAAGGAATTTACTGGCACCATAGCCAAGGTCACGGATGTATTCACAGTCAAAGGGTATGGGAGGGGCACATCTAAGTTCATAGCCGATATCCTTGTCAACGATAGTTATTTTAATACCCCTTGATTCAAGTCGTTTTTTTAACTCGTTTTTCAGGAATTTACCGAGGTCAAACTCTGAGAGCCGGATATTTCCGGGTTCGTCTCTTTAAACATCAATCAGACTGCGGTCGTTCGGCTCAAGTTTTTCTGCCAGCCCTTCTGCAAGTATCGCTACCCCGTGTGCTTTGCCGGAGGCGAGCCGTTTTATGATAGCACCTTCCAGAATATCGCTTATCTGCGATATTTTGATAGTCTTTTCAGGGAATTCTTCGGCAATAATTGCCAGAGTTGCTCCGGATGATTTACCAATACCCAGCGCCAGATGGCCTGCTTTACGGCCCATTGTTACAATAAAATACCAGCGGTTGGTGGTAACCGCATCTTCCATAAGATTCTGGACAATCTGCACACCGACATGTCTTGCGGTTTGAAACCCGAATGTAGATTTATTTTCGGGTAATGGCAAATCATTATCTATTGTCTTGGGGACATGAACGATATGTATCTTTCCTTTTGTTTCTTTGGATATAATACTGGCTGTATAAGCCGTATCATCGCCACCAATGCTGATGAGTTTATTTATATCTAATTTCAAAAGAGATTCAATAACATTTTTTATTTTACGGCTATCCTTGGTAGGATTTTCACGCGAGGTTCTGATAATTGAACCACCTGAGAAATGAATCCGTGATACGTCATTAATAGTGAGCGGAATAGTCTGTGTGGTATCACCTTGTGCCAAATGTTTGAATCCGTCAAGGATGCCGATGACATTCCAGCCGTGGTTGATGGACTCAATCGTAGCGGCGCTTATGACACCATTTATGCCGGGTGCAGGACCACCGCTGGCTAATATCCCGACATAATGGTTATCAGAAGAATTCATTGTGGGTATTGTAGATTTGCTTATTATAAATGTCAAGAAAACTTAGTTTTGCAGAAATATTAACCGCAGAGAACACAGAGAAAAAATATATTATCTTTGTGAACTTTGTGCTATCCTACGCTATTCCATAGCTACGGAGTAGCGACGGATAGTCTTTGTGGTAAATATTTTTATACTTTTCTATACTACAAGAAAATTGACTGCAAAGATACCGCGTTATCCGTCCAATTAAAATAAAAAAGCGAGATTGTGCCGCTATCCTGCGACACATTATCTCGCCTTATCTTCTTTAGCCTACAGTTTATTAGGGTTATCTACTTCTTAATCAATAATTTTTACTTTAAGTTGTTTAATAATTATCTCATCACCGGGTTTTGCAACAATTACAATAGGAAATGCATCAGTCTTAACTTTTGAAGTTTTAGGTTCCAAGTCTAATTACTCACTATTGGACGCTTTCTAACAGGTTGGGGAAACCAATCCCGCCGAGGCGGGACTACTGCCTCAGCACAATCACACTAAACCTGCTATCATACAAAGCCGGGGCGAGCAGGGTAACCCTGATTGAACCGAATATATTCAGGGCTATTATTTGAATCTCACCGCTCCTTTGATTGAGAGGATAAAATCCTAAAATCTGGCCATTAACTAAATCAGGGTCATTAGCTGAATCCCCGTTATATTGTCCTTGCAGGACCAAAACTCCCGCAACTTTATAAAGCAATTTCGGTACTGTAACCGCACCATCGGCTATTTCATTTGTTGCAACCGGAGGCACCAACGGTCTCACCGCACCGCCCGGAATAAAAGACAGCTTCTCCGGTGTAACCTGTCCATCGCCTATTTCTGTTGTTGTTACCGGTGGTGTTAATGGTCTTGACGTTGGAGTAAAGGACAACTTGGCTGGAGTTACTTGAGCGTCTCCGATTTCTGCCGTGGCGACCGGCGGTGTAATGGGTCGGGCTACGGACGGCGGTGTAAAAGATAATTTGGTCGGAGTCACCGCGCCATTGGCGATTTTCTCGGTCGTTATAGCGTTTCGTGCTATCTTCTCACTGGTAACTACTCTATCCTGCAATCTGGAAGTAGTTACCTGTCTTTCTCCGATTTTGGAAGAAATAACTGCGCCTGAACCGATTTTATCAGATGAAACCGCGCCATCCGCAATTTTGGAGGTAGTCACACTTTTATCTTGCAACTCGCTCGTGGTCACGGCTTTGCCCGCGATATGTTCGCTCTTTACCGCACCCTCTCGTAATTTGGCACTAGTGATTGACTCATCAGCGATTTTAGAAGTAGTCACGGCGGCGTTGGCAATGTTTTCCGTTTTGACTTCGTTCGGTAATAGAGACATATGAATTCCCTTTATCACCACAAAGAACACAAAGTTCACAAAGGAATTTCTTTGTGTTCTCTGTGTCCTTTGTGGTTAAGTTTTTTCCCCGTTTATGCGATAACCACTGGCTGAGCATTGCTCCATGGTCCTTCCTGCCGGGGTCTGCGGTTATTAAGCCACCTGAAAAATCCGTAGAAGCGTTTGGCGGTATTTTTGGCGCCGCACCTCAAGACGAATTTGGCCTTGGTCTGGACATCGCCCTTGGGGCAGTCATCCGGGTCAGCCGGCGGCACATCGCCTGATTCCACCACCACATAGCGATATTCAACCAGATTGGCGTCCGGGTGCATACTGGGCCTGGTCTGGTCTTCGGTTGGTTTGACCCGGGTTTCAATATCGCCGCCGCCTAAGGGCCTTAAGACCACGACCGGGACATCGGTAATCGGCGCGCCGGGCGATGGCTCGGTATCTCGGACCGTCAGCCCTAAATTCACCCGGTCCGTATCCGAGACCAGAGGACTGTTCATAAGATATTGCCTTGCAAGGGTACGGATTTCCTTCTCATAGAGTTTACGAGACTGACGGAATGCTAGGACATCAGCCCTGTTCCGGGTGGTCTTATTCTGAGCTGTAGTGTATAACGGCTCAAACGAAGCCCGGCGGGCACTCAATGCTGTAACCTCGGCCGGCGGGATATCCCAGGCCACCGCATTAGTAACCACTAAATTCACAAAATTACCCTGCCAGTTGAAAAAATCATCGTCCCTATTCGGGATATAGTCAAATCCTCTTGGTTTTCCCATAAACAATCTCCTTTCTTATTGTTACCTGTTCTTTACAACCTGTAACGATGTCGTTACAACCTGTAACGGTGTCGTTATAACCTGTAACGGTGTCGTTATAACCTGTAACGGTGTCGTTACAACCTGTAACGGTGTCGTTATAACCTGTAACGATGTCGTTATAATCTGTAACGATGTCGTTATAAACTGTAACGGTGTCGTTACAACCATAAAAATCACCTCCTTTCTTACTAAGTGGGACGGTCCCACGATACCACGATATCCCACGATAAATACGTGTGTATCCCACGAGAATAGCCCTCTTTAAAGTTGTGTGTGTCTCGTAATTCCCTTTTTTACTGACCGATAGTTACTTGTATTGATTTTTCTTCTCCGTCACGGATTATTTTGAGTGTAACTTTCTTATCAACGCCGGACTTTCTAATAAAATCAATGAGTTGATTTGCCGAATTTACTT
>JAZDFP010000036.1:0-7497 GCA_043807745.1 Planctomycetota bacterium | reverse complement strand
TTTAAGTTTACCTTTTTCCGGTATATTGTTAACCGGTTTAGCGACAATATCCGCGACCATTATGCCGACACAGACAATATCCATTTATCAGCCTCCGCAAGAAAACCCCGACTTTGTCGGGATAACTTCTGTCATAAAGACATCAAGACACTAACCCTCCAAAGGCGGGCAGAGAAATTCTTTGTGCCTTAGTGTCTTTGTGGCTAAATTTTATACTTTCCTATACTGTAAAAAACGACCCTGTCCCGTTATTTGATGGTTCGGCAGGCTCACCATTCCATTTATCCCGAGCGGAGCCGAGGGATGGACGAAAGTAGATTTTTGTATTATTATATAAGCCTGTTACACAAACCCTTAACTTCTTGCTGTTCTTAACCAGTAATGTATGCTATAGTAATGAATATGATTTAGTCAATAAAAATAAAGCAAACTGATTAAGTAAATTCCCCAACAAATATTGACAGTCTTTGCAGAAAAATTAATATATCTTATACGGAAAAAGAATGTATATCAACCCACTAAAATGTCGGAAGAACCATTCATTCTATGCCATTTCTTTACGATAAGCAGTTTTCCAGGGAAGAGATTCTCAAGAAAGTCGGCGATATTTCGCAGATAGGCGGAGTGAAACCATACGAATTAACAGAAGGTAACCAAAAGGGCGTTAAAGCCGTAGATTTCAGGACCGGCACGGGATTCGGGTTTACCGTCCTCCCGGGCCGCGGAATGGATATCTCATCTGCGGATTATAACGGTATCCCGCTTTGCTGGCACTCCGCAACCGGAGCAGTGGCTCCGGAATATTTCGAGTCCGAAGGCGCGGGCTGGTTGAGGAGTTTTTACGGAGGCCTGGTTCATACCTGTGGTCTGACCTATTTAGGCGCTCCGTGCAATGATAAGGGACAGGAACTCGGATTGCACGGCCGCATTTCCAATATTCCCGCAAAGAGTGTTTATGCAGATGCCGGGTGGCAGGGCGATGAATACCTGATGTGGGTTCAAGGCAAGGTCAGAGAAACCGCAGTCTTCGGAGAAAACCTGCTCCTTTCGCGAAAGGTCCTGGCCGGATTGGGGGAAACTCATTTTCATTTGCATGATATTGTGGAAAATCTCGGTTATCAAAAGACCGAGTTTATGATTCTTTACCATATTAATCTTGGTTTTCCGGTTCTGGATGAAAATAGCCAATTAATATTACCGACTAAATCAATTAAGCCGCGTGATGCCGAAGCCAAAAAGGGATTAAAGCAATACAATAAATTCACTTCACCCCAACCTGATTTTAAGGAGCAGGTATTTTATCACGAAGCAATTCCCGACAAAAAAGGCAATGTTACGATTGCGTTAGTGAATAAAAAGATTAATAACAATCAAGGGCTCGGTATTTATATTACTTATTCAACCAAGGAATTGCCTAATCTGATTCAGTGGAAAATGCTGCGCGAAGGAATGTATGTCTTGGGCATAGAGCCTGCGAATTGTCTGGTGGAAGGCAGAGCCAAAGAGCGTAAGCGGGGGACTTTACAATTCCTGAAGCCGGGAGAGAAAAGAGAGTTTCACCTGGAAATCGGTGTTCTTACTTCTTACGGGGAGATTAAACATTTAGAATCAAGTAAATCTAAAAAATGAGGAGATTAAAATGCGTAATTACTTAATTCGGTTCAGCATTGCCTGCCTGGTTATTTTTAGCGGCTTCCAGATAGGGCAGGCTCAAGAGAAAACTATTGTCAAACATCCCTGTTTAGAGGTTGATGCCGGCGAGATTACCCAGGTGAAAGAATGGTTGGCGAAATATGATTGGTATAACAAAATATTTTTGACCGAGAAGGAAAAAATAGACAAATTCATTTCCCGCCCGATTTATGTCTCGCCCATCAAGCAGGAATGGTCTTATGATTCTTACAATTGTCCCAAGGATAAAGAGTTATTGGAATATGATGAAACCAAACCGTTAGAACATCGTTGTCCCAAATGCGGTGGAATATATAAAGACTACAAATTTAATGCCACCTGGGCCGGGCGGTATAATAATTCTCTTGGCCGGTATACACACTGGCTTGGTATTATCTACCAGATTACCGGTGATGAAAAATATGCCCGGGCAGCACGCGATATCCTGGTTAAGTTTGCGGAATTGTATCTCCAATACCCGAATGAAAATAACATTCTGGGACCGGCACGGATATTTTTTGCAACCCTGGGTGAAGCGCACTGGGCGGTGGAGATGACTTTAGGATATGACCTCGTTTATAATAGCCCGGCATTTTCAAAAGATGACCATAGCATACTCAAAGAAAAACTATTCTATCCGCTTTCGGAAATTGTCCAGCAGTTTCCTGAAACCGTGTCCAACCGGCAATTGGTTTACAATAATGCGGTGGCTGCAATCGGATTCCTTTATAATGACCAGAAATTAATAGACATTGCGGTTGATGGGCAATATGGATACAAATATCAATTACGGGTCGGTATGTCGCGTGAAGGTTTATGGTCTGAGGGAACCGGTTATCATTATTTCTCGCTTTTTAGTTTCTGCACCTTTGCGGAAATGGCACGGCATCACGGGATTGATTTCTATCGTATGACCATTGCCGGCCATTCGTTGAAGCAGATGTTTGATGCACCTTTTAATATGGTCAGCCCGGATTATGAATTTCCCAAAACCAGAGATAGTGGCGGTGGTTTAATAATTAACCAGACAGATTGGTATGAGGTTGGCTATGCCAGATACGGCGATTTACGTTACGCTAAATTACTTAATTACAGTTATAAGAAAACCGGCCGGCCGCGTGGTTCGCTTCTTTTCTTTGTCATTAATCCGGAATTGCCAAACATTGAAGGTGATGTTTATCCGGACCAGAGCGTAAACTTTGGTGAGAATGGTCTTGCAATTCTGCGTGACAAAGTGGCTGATGATAGGAAATACATCTATTTTGATTACGGGATTGTCGGAGGTGAACACGGTCATCCGGATAGACTTAGCATCGGCTATTATGCTCAGGGCAAACACTGGTTGATTGACCCGAAGAATGAAAGTTATGCTTTCCCTAACCTGCAGACATGGTATCGCCAGACTATTGCTCATAATACTATGGTGGTTAACGAAACGAAACAAGCCTGGGCTAATGGCTATGGCAAATTCTTCGGCGAGACGTCCGGATTCAAGGTTGCTTCAGGCGGTGCTGACCAACTCTATGGTGGTGTCAAGATGACGCGTACCGTTCTGTTGCTGGGCGATTATTTCATTGATATTTTTGATGCCGCGGCTGCAGAGCCACGCACTTATGATTTACCTTACCATAGTTTCGGAACACTTTCGGTTAAAGGTGTTGAACTTGAGAAACAGCCGATTGACATTTTCGGAGCGCCCCGCGGCATCCAGGGCTATGACCAGTTTACTGATGTTAAAAAAGGGGAAACCGATAATGACTGGCAGGCGATATTCCAAAAAGAAGACGGGACAGGGATGTCTGTTAGGGCGCTTGGCGTAGCAGGCTCGAGCGTGTATTCGGCAATTACGCCCGGTATCGGCGGTTCATATAATGAAAGAATTCCCGTGGTAATGAACCGCAGAAATACTAATGCCACCCGCTTTGAGTCTTTAATCGAATGCTTCAAGGATAAACCTCATGTAACTAATTTTACTAAAAAGTTAGAAAACAATATCTATATTGTAACCATAAGTGATGAGGTGCACACTATCTTCGCAGATGTAGATGGCAAAAAATACAGTGTGATTAAGACAAAGGCAGGTCAACTTAAGCAGGTTTCAGCTTTTAATACCAAGTCTTTGTTAGATGATGCAGGGAAGATATTGGTCAGCGCTGATTTTATTCTTGATTATCTGGATATTACATACGAAAAGGATGAGGTTATCATTAAGGTGCCGGCTGAATTCGGGCAGATAAAAGTCTACTCTCTGGAGATAAGTCATTTTGTGATTAATGGTGAACATATCAAATTTCAGCGGGAAGCCGGACAGGATTATTGTTCTCTGACACAAAGAAATAATCAGGTGGCGGTTAAACTTATCGAACCACAGGATAATAAAATATTTCTCGGACTGGGAAATAAGGTTCAACTCGGATTCTACAATTATGGCGATAAGCCGGTACAGGTTCAAGCCGGGTTGCAATTAGCCGATGGCTGGGAGGAAAAAATCCAGGCTCAATTAGATTACTGGGGCGGGATTGTTAACCTGATTGCTACTAATAAGACAGATGTTTGCAAGGTGATTTATCCCCGGCGACCGACAGGATTTTCGTCTGATTGGGTGAATAAAGCGTCAATGATAACTAAACCTATTAATGCCGCTGGAAATGAAGTGTATGAATTTATTCTTGAGCCGGATAATGCAAAGGTGGTAGCGGGTCGGTATGAAGTAATTCCGGTATGGAAATCAATCGGGTTGGCCAAAGAATATAAGGAACGCGTTTTGGTTTTCGAAGTAAACGAGCCGATTACCGCTGATTTAATATTACCCAATGGCCAGAGAGACCGGCTTGTGGTAACACTCAATAATAACACAACAAGAGAACTTACGGTTGATGTAGAAATCAAGCCGTCGGAGTGGTGGAAACTTGAAGGTGAAACAAAATTAAATGTCAAAATCCCGGCACACGGCACCGTACTTCATAAAATTACAGCCCGGCTTATTGGTTACAGGCCGGATGACCAAAATTACCCGATTCAACTCACGGTGCGTTGCGATAAGTTTACCAGCACGATTAGTAAGGATTTCTATGTGGGCATCTGTCATTGGACTGATAGTCCACCGGCTCTGGATGGTAGTTTTAAAGGATGGAATACTTCGACGCCTCTGACTATAGAAAAGAAGAATCAACTCAGTCGTCTCTTGATGGGAACTCAGCCTTGGAGCGGTCTTGAGGACCTCTCGGCAAAAATGTATGCGATGTATGATAAAGACTATGTGTATTTTGGTAGCGAGGTGATGGATGATAAAGTAGTCGAGCACTATGACCAGCGTATGAGATGGCCCTATGACCCGGATAGCGTTGAGATTATTCTGGATACGCGTACGAATTCGGAGCAAGGCGTTGACCCTTTAACCGAGGGCACTTTCAGGTATCTATCGTTGCCGGAATACAGGTCATTGAAGTTTGATGCTTCTATGCCGGGTGATATCTCGGTCTGGTTCTGCCAGATTATCGGTGCTCAGACATTTTATAAGAAGACGGAAAAAGGTTATAATATGATTGTGCGCATCCCGCTGGCTGGTATGCCGTTAGTTGTAACGGACGATGGTTCGAAAATAGGTTTTGACCTGGCGATAAGCGATAATGACGGCACATTATACCGGAAGAACCAGCATATCTGGGCTGGATATAACCAGAACCAAAGTTGGCTGGATTTCAGGTTGATTGGCGCATTGATATTCCGAAAGCCATGAAGATTACCATTAACGAATGACGTTGGTTTTGGCTTTAGCCTTTACTTATAAGGAGTATAGCATATGTCCGGTTTGAAGATAAAAAAATCATATGCGATTTTTCAGCGTGCTAAAGCCTTTATTCCGGGTGGAGCAGTTACCGAGAGTAAGAAACCAACTTCTTTATTTGGTGGCGAAGAATTCCCGGCTTATTTCAAGAATGCACACGGAGCCATAATTACAGATGTAGATGGTAATAAATACATAGATTATTGCATGGCGCTCGGACCGATACTGCTCGGATACAATTATCCGGACGTAAACAGGGCTATCGAAAATCAGTTAAAACAGGGCGGACTTACCTCGTTGTGTAATGAAAAGGTCGTGCTTCTTGCCGAGAAATTCGCTGACATCATACCGTGCGCTGAAATGACGAGATTCCTAAAAACCGGAGCTGAAGCAGTGGCGGCGGCAGTTCGGGTCAGCCGGGCTTATACCGGCCGTGATAAAGTATTAACCTGCGGTTACCACGGATGGCATGATTGGTGCAACCTCGGAGAAGGTGTGCCTAAAGTCTTGAAACAGTTTTCATTCCCTTTCGAGTTTAACAATATCGAATCATTCAAAAGACTTTTTAATGCCCATAAAAAGGAACTTGCCTGTGTGGTGATGGAACCTGTGATTGATAAGGAGCCATCTAAAGAGTTTCTTGACGGGATTAGAAATAGTTGTAATAAGGCAGGCGTTGTTCTTGTGTTTGATGAGATAAAAACAGGTTTTCGTATGTCTATTGGCGGAGCGCAGGAACGTTATGGCGTTGTGCCTGACCTGGCAGTTTTCGGCAAGGGGATGGCTAATGGTATGCCGCTTGCCGCATTAGTCGGTAAGAAAGAACAGATGAAAGTATTACAGAAGATTTGGGTTTCATCCACCTACGCCGGAGATGTTTTATCTATCGCCGCCTGTCTCAAGGTGCTGGAGATTATTCAACGCAAGCCGGTGCTTGAACACATATGGCATTTGGGCGGTAAAATGCTTGACGGGTTTCAACGTATCGCGCTAAAATATCCGGAGTTAGTCGAAGCCGGCGGCATTGCGCCGATGAATTTTATCCGTTTCCACAAAGACATTGATAACTGTGAAAAGATAGAAAAATACTTTTTCACTGAAACGCTTAAAAGAGGAATATTATTGAAACGGATTGCATATAACTTTATTTGCTATTCACATACTGAAAGGCAAATAGATTATACTCTTCAAATAACGGACGAAATCATAGGCAATATCCGAAAGAAATCGTTTAGATAAGGAGCATCAATAATGAAAACAATGGTTACAGCCGACTACATTGCTATATTTGCTTATCTGATATTCATACTCTTTATCGGTTTTTTCGTCAGCCGATTCCAAAAAGGCGGGAAGGATTATTTTGCCGGCGGCAATAAGATTCCCTGGTGGATAGGCGGCATTTCGTTATACATGACTAATTTCAGCGCTTATACTTTTGTCGGCTTGGCCGGTTTAGTATATTTAAGCGGTTATTATGCGGTTATTAATTTCTTTTGTTCTCCCATTTCTTACCTCGTGGCGGGGTTCGTGGTCGGAGGATTATGGCGGCGCACTCGGGTAATCTCGCCGGTTGAATACATGCAGAGTAGATTCAACGTAACAACTCAGCAGAGTATTGGATTAGCCTTATCATTGTGTCATATGCTTACCTGTGGAGCACAGTTGTTCGCAGTGGCATTTATAACCAGCCTTCTTTGCGGTATTCCCATCTGGATTGTTATATTGGTCGTTGGTATTGTCGTTATACTATACGCCTACTGGGGCGGTATGTGGGCTGTTTCTATTGCTGACGTGGTTCAATTTGCCATATTGCTGGCTATTACGGCAGTGGTTGCAGTGCTGAGTCTTACACTGCTTAAAGGGGGCGTGGGGGAATCGTTTGCCAAACTGCCGTCGCTTTCTTTCCACCATACCATCGGCACGACACATTACGATATTCACTACATAATATCAGGTTTAATCGCAGGAATAATTGGAATTTCATCGGGTATGGGACCGCGCTTTTATACTGTGGTTGATGAAAAGGCAGCCAAGAAGGT
>JAZDFP010000035.1:0-35600 GCA_043807745.1 Planctomycetota bacterium | reverse complement strand
CTCACGGCGATGGACATGGACTCCGGAAAACATATCCATATCGCCGTCATTATCTATATCCCCAAATACCATCAAGGAAGACCGACGGCCGTCTATTGCCGGGTCGCGATTAGCACGGACACCTGATTCTTTAGTGAAGTCGGTAAACATCTTGCCTCTTTTATTAAGGTAGAAGAATGTAGCCTTTCTGAGGTCTGTTCCAACATGAATTGCCAGGTCCTGATAACTATCACCATTAACATCTGCCGCGGACAATCTGTATGCCCTTGCTTCGCCCAGCCCTAATTCTTTGGTTACCTCAGTAAAATATGGACCAGCCGGTTTTTCCTGGGCGATAACAGAATGCCATATCTGGATAACCCCGATGAACAATATAGGCACGATAACAATTTTGCCACCAACTTTCAGCCAATGTTTTAAATTATCCATTTTTATCTCCTTTCATTATTATTCAGAATGAAACCAATCGTTAGATTTTGTAGCCTCTGAGGAAACGGGATAAACGTTTCGGGTCGCGGGTCTTCTTGAAGAGTTGCTCATTGATCTGTTCGTAGGGTTTGCCTTGATAAATCAATTCATTAACCAATTTGAATGCGGTATCCTGCGATATGAAATCCTCGTATAATGCGGAAACAATCTCGCTGGTTAATTTAGAACGATGGTCGTTAATCTCCACCATCTTTTCCATATTATTCTTGGCACGGCCGTTGAACCAGATGATATTGTAATATCCGCCCACCCCAAGATTATGAAACGAAGCAGTATTGACCGCATCTATGATGGCTACCAATCCTTCTACAGGGTCAATATTACCGCGCCGTTCGGGTATGGATTTATTTGCAGCAAATTCAGCCATCCGGAGATTGACCGTATCGCAACCTGAGCCGTCTGCCACAAAGATACCCTGGACCGGCGTCCAGTACATCTCAATCATTGAAAAATGGAATATCTTGAATCCTTCACGCGGTTCAAAACCGGCGACAATACCGGCATTAAGGAATACCGCCCGTGCCAATTCACCGCGGCTCTTCCAGGTAAGCATTTCATCCACCTGGCGGGCAATATCTTTATCCGTAATTTCTATCTTCTTGCCGTCCTTAAGATAAAAACCGCGGCAGAAATCGTTGGTCGTAAAACCGTATTTGCCTTTCATTTCCTGGTTGATATGGGTATGTTTCATCTTGGTAATCACATCAAAAGTAAGTCCGGCAATTTCTTCTATGGTCTTGAATTGCTTGGGTTTTTTGCCCAGACGCTCTAATTCCTTTTCGTATTCCTCCTTGACTCTCTGCTTGATGGTGAATTTGAGTTCATCGCCGATGGTGGATGTTCCGGTATTACCGTAGGCAGCCACAATGCCGTAATCTTTCTGAATCTCAGGTGGAATGCAGGGTCTGATTTTATAGGCGCAGAATATCTTCATATCCTCCGGACCCCAACTGCGCTGTTCGTCGCAGACCATCACACCTGAATAATCATCAAACTTTATGGCATTGATACTGGTCATATATATTCAATTAACAGTTAACAATGAGCAATTAACAATTTAGCAATTAAGGATTTTCTTTAGCTGTTTTTACGCTTTTACCTAAGATTTTCTTTATTTCTAATGACTCTTGAATAAGTTTACTTAATACATTAGAATTAGATAACTCTGAATCTCTTATCAAGCGCAACCACAAATTGGTTTCTTTTGCCTCCTTAAAAGATATACTCAGTTTATGAGTAAAATCAGCCTTTGTAAAAGCCACAGTTGCCTCTTCATAATTTGCCGCAATTGAAGTGGCCGAACGTAATAATTGACGCCCGATTTCTTGGGCAGACATCTCCCGGTCTAATGACCTAACTAATTTTATAACACCTAATACAAAATTATAAATTCTTTCTGCAAGGTCTTGTTCTATATTTCTGATTTTTCCATTGTTCACTGCTTATTGCTCACTCTTAACTGCTCATTGTCCATTGCTCACTGTTCATTCCCTTCTTAATGGGTCCAGTTTATAAGCCCGCAGGAAATATTCCAGTTTCTTGCGGTCTTTAACTGCCTTGAAGAATCGCCCCTCTATTGTATCTTCCTTGGCATCTTCATAAACCAAATCGTTAATCAGTTGATAGGTTATGTTGCGAGGCAGGTAACCTGCTTTATAACTATGGACAATCTCACTGGCTAATTTAGCCCGGTGATGGATTATCTCTTTATATCGGCTGGCGTGGTCTTTACCGCGTCCGTCAATATAGGCAATGGCGAAATAACCGCCCACCTGGCTGAAATAAAGCGAGCATTGGATTGCCGAGTAGATAAGTTCAATCATTCCCTCAATACGGTTGAATCCTTTAGTGCGTTCTGCCAGGAATTTCTTATTGAGGAATTCGGCAAACGCCTGTCCGCCGCCATATTTACCGGTGCCCAGACTTTCAAATCCGCCTGAGACAAAAGAACTGACCGATATTTCACCCTTCAGGCAGTAAGCAGTAAAGCCATGCTTTTTATCATAGCCGATAAGGCAGGCATGATTCTCAACCTCAAAACGTGCGGTCTCGCTCTTGTCCTTAAGCGTGGATATTTCCAGTGCTTTGCTTTTAACATTTTCCTGCTTGATATCTATTTTTTCACCCTGCGACTCCCGCCCGAGGCGGGTCTGTGTGCTAACATCAGGGTCGCCTCCGGCGACAAAATAACCGCGGTTAAGGTCTTCGGATGTAAAACCGTAAAGGAAACGGAGCCGGTCATCTGTCCGGCGTCTAATAGTCTTCTGCAGATTCTCTAAAGTAATCTTGCTGATATCACCGATTGTCTTATAAAGTTGCTTCTTGATTTCCGGGTCATTGCGGTGCTTGAATATGTCTAATAATTTCTGCTGGGTTTTGGTCACGGTTTCGTAATGGATGGCAGGCGTGCCGATACCGCCATAAACCGCTTCAATATGAAACGCATCGGAAATTTCAGGCGTAACCAAGGAATGAACATTATCGCAGAAGACTGTTCTCCTGCGGCGCAGACGCCAGGACTCCTCATCACTTATAATGGCACCTGAATAATCGTCAAATCTCAATGCATTTACAATAGCCATAATTTGTCTTATATAAAATATTTCTAACGGAGTCAATAATTTTATATAAAATTTATTAATTAAAGCGGAAACCTCCTACTTGTTAGCGATTTCCTTCTGCTTATTAGCGGAAACCTTTCCGGATATATCGGATTTCTTCCCCGATATATCGGATTTCTTCCCCGATATATCGGATTTCATTCCCGATGTATCGGATTTCTTCCCCTATGTATCGGATTTCTTCCCCCTACCACTGGGAAACTTTTCCCGCCCTTCGGATAAACATATAGTGGGAATTTCCGCCTGAACGAACGGGCAGGTGTGGTGCCATTCTATGCTGTTCCCTGAATTCAAGTTGATACGGTGATAAGTAGACCCCGATGGACATCGGGGTCTACTTATTTACTTTTTACTTCATTACGGCACCCTTGAGTAATTATCGTATGCATAGCCGGTCATATCGCCCGCTGAAAATGGTTGACTTCCCACCTGAATTGTGGTTGTGTTTAAATTTGATTTCAGGATGCGGGTGACAGTACCACTACCAAAATTTGCCACCCAACAATAGGTCCCGTCAACCGAGACTCCATAAGGGCTGGTTTGCACAGCAATCGTGGTCGTGCTTAAATCTGTCTTCAGGATACGGGTGACATTAGCATTAACCCAATGTGTCACCCAGCAATAGGTATCGTCAACCGTAAGTGCATAGGGGCCGGTCGTCGTAGCAATCGCAACACTGGTCGTGCTTAAATCTGATTTCAGGATGCGGGTGACATTATTAGTACTCGCATTTGCCACCCAGCAATATGTCCCGTCAACCGCAATTCCCCGGGGGGTAGTTCCCACTGTAATCGTGGTTGTGGTGAAGTCTGATTTCCTGATGCGGGTAACAGTATTAGCATCATTTGCCGCCGCCCAGCAATAGGTCCCGTCAACCGCGACTACAGAGAACACTCCGGCAATCGTGGTCGTGGTGGAGTCGGATTTCCTGATGCGGGTGAGACCCCAAGTCTCACTATAATTTGCCACCCAGCAATAGGTCTCGTCAACCGAGACCCCATTGGTCCGTCCCGCCGCAATCGTAATCGTGCTTAAATCTGATTTACTGATGCGGGTGACATTAACACTATCAACATTTGCCACCCAGACATAGGTCTCATCAACCGCGACTGCACGAGGGTTAGGATTAGTTGCTCCTGTTATCGCAATCGTGGTCGTGGTAGAGTCGGATTTCTTGATGCGTGTAACAGTATTAGAACCTGAATTTGCCACCCAGCAATAGTCATCCACGGCAACGGTGGCAATATTGAATGCAGTAGAGTCTACCGGGGTTAGCGAGCCGCTTGATGCCCTGAATATATAGCCTGTCCCAACCTGGGTCATACTGATTGTAGAGAATATGGCGATGCCGCTTGCATCACTGTCTGCTGTCGCATAGTTCGTTACTTGTGTCCCTCCCTGATATACTGCCAAGGAACTGACAGTGGTGGTTATTGATACGGTGGTACTCTGGACATTGTTGCCATACTGGTCTGTAACCCTGACAGTGAATGCGGGTGTCATAATATTGCCGGCTGTGGTAGTGGTCGGCTGCTGGACAAATGCCAGGTTATTCGCCGCGGCCGGTGTGATATCAAAAAGCGTAGAGGGTGGAGCGTAGAGCGTACCGACCGAGGCGCTCAAGGCATAGGTTCCGACTAAGGTCATACTGATTGTGCCAAAACTCGCTATACCACTTGCATCACTATCGGCTGTTGCATTGGCTACGGCCGTTCCTGCCTGATATACCAACGGCGTAGTAACAGTGGTGGTTATTGATACGGTGGTCCCCTGGACATTGTTGCCTAAAGCATCTGTAACCCTAACAGTGAATGCAGTCATAGTATTGCCGGCTATGGTAGTTGCCGGAGGGTTAGTCACCCAGGCTAAAGTAGTTGCTGCACCATATCCGATGATAGCAAATGGATTAGAAACCGCTTCAGTTAGCACACCAGAAGTAGCTGTCAACGTATAACCGGTTCCGCTAATCCCGCTTGTCAATGTTACCGCACTAAATGTCGCAGTGCCATCCCCGGCGGCATCTACACTGGTTGTGCCACCGAGTGTTGCTCCGGCGCTTACAGCCAAAACTACCGTATCATTTGCGGTAGTAACAAAGTTATTATAAATATCCCTGACGCGGACTGTAATCGTACTGAAGGTTGCACCTGATATGGTAGTGGTCGGCTGTTGGACAAATACCAGGTTATTCGCTGCGGCAGGTGTGATATTGAATGCAGAAGAAGTAGTTGCAAGTGCGCCTGATGTAGCACTTAAGACATAATTATCAGCCGCCAGGGTCATACTCAATGGTGAGAAAGTGGCGATACCGCTTGCATCACTAAGTTGAGTTAGAGAACCGTTTATCGCTGTGCCATTATTGTTGCTTATGGTTACCGAGACATCCGGCACATCGTTGCCATAGGAATCTGTAACGCTGACCGTAACCGGTGCCCAGGTATCACCGGCGGTGTCAGATTGCGGCTGGGCAACAAAGGCAAGGTTATTTGCAGCGCCGTAGGTTATAGAAAATGGATTAGAAATTGCTAATGTCAGGCCGGCAGATGTAGCCGTTAAGGTGTAACCTGCAGATGCAATGCCGCTCACAGTCATACCGGTAAAGGTTGCGGTTCCGCTAATCGCATCGGTAGTAGTTATGACACCGAGTGTAACACCGGCAGGGCCGGTAATGGTGATGGTATTAACAGCAGATGGCACAATATTGTCATAATCATCCTCAACCGACACTTCAACGGTCGGGTTGAATGCGCTGCCCGCAGGAGTATCAGTCGGCTGGACTGTAAATACCAATTTAGTCGGGTTGCTGTAAATACCCACCGTTTCACTTGTTCCTTCCTTGTCGTTGTCATCTGTAGCGGTTATGGTGAACCAATTCGGCGGGGTTCCATCGTGTACTGCCCTGTAACAAATGGTTGCTATACCGCTGTTTAAGGTGTAGGTATCTGTAGTTGTAATATATTCATCATTTGTATAGAAGGTTCCTGTTGTTACGGTTGTTCCGGTTATCACAACAAATGTCGCGGTTATAACTGTAGATGAATCAGTGGTAACCGTATTGCCATTGACATCACGGGCAGTAATGGTTGCGGTTTGATTGGTGCCGGTAACCACAGAATAAGAAGCGGGGATGACGAGATAATCATTTATAGCGCCGGGTGTTACAGTTACTACTCTACCGCCGGCAACAGCGCCGGTGCCTGTTGCGGTAATAGTTACTGCGCCTGTCAGAAAGCCGGTGATTGTGTTGGTGGTCCGGGTGATTGAGCCAGCGTCATCGGTATGAGACCATGTGTATGTTTCTGATACATTATTGCCAGCCGCATCTTCAGAGACCGCGGTGTAGGTTTCAGATGTCCCCGCAGAGGTGATTGAATCAGCGCCTGAGACCGTCACTGTAACAACAGCGCCCGGAATAACAGTAACCGTTTTGCCCCCTGATATAGCAGGATTAGCAACCGAGGTGGCTGTAATCCTTACTGTTCCGGCTGTTACTCCGGTTAATGTATCACCGATAAGATTGGCTGTGCCGGTGCCATTTGCATTCGTCCAGGTATATGTATCTGAAACTATATTATTGCTTATGTCCCTTGAGATTGCGGTGAACGATGAAGATTGTATTCCGGAGGTAATCTGGTCAGGACCGGAGCAGACTACAGTAGCAACAGTACCGGTAGTAAATGTCAGATTATTCCCGTTGGTTGTTCCTCCGATATTGGTCGCCACCACCCTGAAGTTATATGTGGTAGATATTGATAATGAACTTATGTTTGCAGAAACACTACTTGTAATGCCAAAAGTAGATGGAGTGGCGGTTGGACTACCTCCAAAATAATCTGTAGTTGTACCCCACTGAAAATAGCAAGAGGTAACATTCAGCCCATTGGGGTCAACCGTGCCATTTAATCTGGCTGAATTAGTAGTGATATTATCCGCAGCATTGGTGGTGCAGGTCGGTGGTGTTCCTACTAAGGTTTTAAAGGTTAAATTTGAACCGTAGAATGTGCTGCCACTCCTACTTACCACGACTCTGAAGTTATAGTTGGTATTTGGTGTTAATCCGGTCACATTGGCAAACACATTGATAGAACTCGCACCTGAACCGATGCTTTGATAAAGTGTCGTGCTGCCATATCCTAAACTTGTACCGTACTGAAAATATATAGTAGTGCTAACACCATTGGGGTTGACCGTGCCATTTAATGTAGCAGAAGTCAGAAGAACATTAGTGGCGGGCTTGGTTGTTAATGATGGTACAGTTGTCGTTGGTGGAGTGCTACTACCGCTACTACTACCACCACCTCCTCCGCCTCCGCAACCGACATAATTAAAAACGGTTACAAACGCAACCAAGAACAAGATTGCTATTATGTAATATTTTCGCATATATTCTTTTTCCTTTTTTGTTTAATTATGAAAGTTTATACTTCTGTAATTAAATATACACTTGATTCATGAAAATGTCAAGGAAAATAATAAAAATACTAACCACTCTACGAACCCTGAAGGGCTGAACGAGAACCCGTCAGGGTCCGAAGGGTCGGTTCGGGACGGGTAGGCATGATAATATGACGGATACAGGTTAACTCTGTGCATCATCTGAAAGGCTTTCAGGTCTAAAAGAGGAACTTATATTTGTAATTATCCTTTTCCTTTATCTTTATCAGGTTTATCGTCTTGTTTGGGCTTATCATCTTGTTTGGGTTTATCTTTCGGCTTATCGTCCTGTTTAGGTTTATCATCTTGTTTTGGCTTATCTTTCGGCTTATCGTCTTGTTTGGGCTTGTCATCTTGCTTAGGTTTGTCTTTTGGCTTATCGTCTTGTTTGGGTTTATTTTTGTCTCTATCAGGTTTATCATCCCATTTTGGTTTCCCCCTCTCTCTCCTATCTTTATCGGGTCGTTCTTTTACTACCCTTCCTCTTGTAGTTCTTATTTCTCTTCCAGCGTTAATATGCACCTGAATTATTACATTAAAATCATTATGTTGTTCTCTTAATTTTATCACTTCAACAGGGTGGACATTAAATGCCTCGCTGGTCGTTTTCAAATGCACCAAGTCTATTATTTCTGAATCGGTTAAAATAATTCCTCTGGGATTTCTCCAGTAACAACCGTAAGCCCGGGCATAAGGCGGTCCAAGTCTGACATCCGATGGTATTGAAACAAAGAAAATAGTTGGTTCTAATCTTAGATAAACCGTGGTTATATACATCCAGGAAATACCTGATTGCCGCCAGCGAACAATGTTTATGGGGTCAGTATGTCCGTGATATGCCAAAAAGAGTATCAATGTTACTTCATCTGAACTGTAATTAAGTGAATGTAAATGCTCTACCATACTATAATCCCAATCATAATATTCCCAAACCACCCATTCCATATCAGAGTAACCCACATAGTGGGTGGGACTATACGTTTCAATCACAACAGGCGGACGTGAAGGTGATGATGGTGGCGGATATGAGGGTAGAGAGATATACGATGGGTCTTTATAAACAATACATCCGCTTAATAACAAGGTTAACCCGACTAAACTTATTATCTTGGACCACATAAATTCTCCTTATCTTATAATTAGTAGATATTTTAGTTGATTCTTATTTTAGTATAATAAGTTGCATTATTGGTCAATAATTTATGAAACATTTTAATCGGTATACATCATGCTCCGTTAGAAAATGCAATTTCACCACAAAGGCGCTCCGATGCCTTCGGATACGGAGCGTCCCGAGACACTTCTGGGTCGAGGAAAACGGATTCACCGTGAACGGAAAATAGCGTAAAAAAGAAGAAATTATAAAAAAGAATGAACCTTTTCGGTTTTTATCCGTTTATATAATCGGAGACCTTAATCCTAAAAATGAAGGAGGTCGTTATGATAACCAATCATCAAAATAGCCATTCGGAAGAAATCCTGATTCAGGAAGGTTCTGTCGCAGAAAAAGCTCTGGCTAATAAATTTGATTTTAATCTTTGGTTTCAAGGCCAACTCCAACTCGCCCCCTGGTGGGGAATTTCACTTGCTTTCCATATCTTGTTAATCCTTTTCCTCGCTTCTATACCTTCTGTAATCTCTCGTGTAGTAGACGAAGGACCTACCGTTATTGAGATGAAAGCACCAATTGATAAAGAAACAAAAAAAGTTGAAGAACAACCTGATAAACCAGTCGAACCAGAGGTCTCAAAAACTGACGAAGTGGAAGCAACATCAACTGAAGATATAGATGCAAATGATGAATTTGATACAGAAAGTTCTCTTAAAGGCGCGGGCGTCTATGATACTATCGGTACTGATGGCGGATTAGGTCGCAAAAGAAAACGTGGTCGAATAGGACGACAACGCGTTGCCAAGCCTGAGGGAGATGCAGTTGTAGCAGGACTTATCTGGTTAGCCAAGCACCAAAACCCTGACGGTTCCTGGGGTGCTAAGTCATTCCAGAATCAATGCCGCGATACCAGATGTTCGGGCATAGGTGATGAACAATATAATATCGGTCTGACCGGATTATCAATGCTTGCCTTTACAGGTGCCGGTTATACTAATAGTTCACGGGATACATACGAAGACATTTGTTTTGGTGATGTCGTTCGTAAAGGTGCACTTTATCTGACCGGTATCCAACTTTCTGATGGTACTTTTGGGGGTGTCAGAGAGGGTAAATTTATGTATAATCAAGCGTTGGCTACTTATGCTATGGCTGACCTTTATGCTTTAAATATGGATAATCCAGCCGGTGTTATTTTTAGAGAGCCTGTAGAAAGAGCAGTTAAATATATTTTAGATACCCAGAATCCTAACAAGGGATGGCGTTATCAACCCAAAAGCGGTCAAAATGATACCTCGGTTAGCGGGTGGGTCGCCATGGCTTTGAAAGCCGCAGAGGGTTGCAACATACCTGTTCCTCCGGAAGCATTCGCCAATATCAAATCATTCTATGATGATGTTACTGATAAAAATTATGGCAAGGTCGGTTATACAGAACTTGGTAGTCTTGCTATCAGAGGAGATGAAGACCAACGTCTGGTAAACGCCAATACGATACAACCTTCTCTTACCGCCATTGGTATAATGGTTCGTATCTTTATAGATAAAAAAACCACCGACCCATTAATAAAGCTTGGAGTCAGCCAAATTCTTTCAAGCCTACCAACATGGGATACATCCAATCCTTGTATCATTGATTATTATTACTGGTTTTATGCCTCATATTGCTTGAATCAGTATGATGGGCCTAATGGACAGAGTTGGACTGCGTGGAATGAGAAAATCAAAGACGTTTTATTAAAGCATCAACACATTAAATCAGACGGTTGTGCCAATGGTAGTTGGGACCCTATCGACCGGTGGAGTAGTGAAGCAAGCCGGATTTATTGCACTGCTACCAACGTTCTAACATTAGAAGTTTATTATCGCCTTGATATAGTTAAGTCTGGTCCAAAATCTGATATAGTTAAGTTGGAGGCAAAATAAGGATATCTCAAACTCGCCTTCCAGAGTCCAGCACTTATCCTCGTGATATGATTGCGGAACGGCGGACAGGAATATAACCATCTATTATTAGGGAATAAATATTAGTTTTTTGTATATGATTATTGGGTCGGTTAGATTGAATCAGGCTTATCCAAAGTAAATTTCAAGAAATTAGTAAACGAATTAAGCAGATAGAACTGATTAAGCGGATTAAAATAATATAGAAAAGAAATAAGTCTTAAATCAGATAAAATCAGCTAAATCCGCTTACTCTTTATGCTTTCCTATACTGCAAGATAATAATAATCGCAATTATTGCTCCCAGGGCATCAGCGATAAAGTCCCATTCATTTGTCTGCCTGCCCGGTATATAGAATTGGTGAAATTCGTCAGAAAAACCGTAAAGAACTGAACATATCACGCTGATAAAATATGCCTTTTGGTATATGAGAATCTTTTGGGATTTACGGCACGCCCGGTAAATCAATACTGCCAACACCGCATAAGCAATACAATGAAGGACTTTGTCTATACCGATAAATTTTATTGGTATTTCCAATCTTGCCTGATGAGATGATAAGAATATGGCAAAGGCATACAGATAAACCGGCAGCCAGTATCTAAGTTGATAATGAATAATTTTTGTCATAATGATTGGCAGTGAGGACAGAAGTAGGCACTCCGAGAACCAATCTTTATCCGTTTGATGAATGCTCTACACCTTAAACAAGGTTCTTCTTCCCGATTATATGCCTTGATATATGGGACGTAGCCACCTGGCCTGCCTTCTACATCTACATATAATTCTACGGAACTACCCCGCTTTTTTATTGCTAAATCAAGTATTTTCTTTATCCCCTGATAGATTTTATTAATTTCCGCATCTGTTAAGGAAGAAGGTTTCCGGAGCGGATGAACCTTAGCATAGAAGAGGATTTCATCCGCATATAGGTTGCCTATGCCGCTGATAAATTTCGGGTCCATCAGAAGCGGTTTAATACGTCCATTGGAACGTTTCTTGAGCAATCCCCTGAAACGATTCAGTGTAAATGTTTTTTCCAACGGTTCAGGACCAAATTCCATATCATCAATGAATTTAACCATCTCTGCTTTTTTGAATACCCTGACATAACCAAATTGCCTCTGGTCCCAGAATCTCAATTGGTATTTGTTACTAAGATTAAAAACAATATGAGTATGTTTTTTTATTGGCGTAGTTTTAGGCAAGTACAGTAATTGTCCAGAGATTTTCAGATGAATCACCAGGGCGTAGTCACCGGACAATTCAATAATAATTACTTTAGCGCGGCGTTGGGCATTCAGAATGGTTTTACCGATAACGGCATTCCTGAATCGCATTGGAGTGGTATTAATAATCTTAGGCAGGAGAATAGCAACATCCTTTATTTTTAAGCCGAGAGCATTTTTATACAGTCCTCTGCGAATGGTTTCTACTTCGGGTAGTTCAGGCATATCATTTGATATATAGGAAATAAATTGTTATAATAGAGTTATAATATTAATTATAATATAAATAATCAAGAAAATCCCGCCTCGGCGGGATAATTTCTGCCACGAAGGCACCAAGACACTAAAAGAGAACACGAATCAGACGAATACGACGAATAAGACAAATTGGAATTATTCGTGGGATTAGTTTCATTCGTGTTATTCGTGTTTAATTCTTGGTGTCTTTGTCCGCCATTAGGGCGAGACCTCGCTGCGGCGGGTGGCTAATTTTATTTTCTAATATGAAAGCATCATATCTAAAATTAGGTAATGAGGAATTAGCCAAACGGGTAGCCAAGGCAAACCTGATATTGAAGGAATGTATTTTATGCCCGAGACGATGTAAGGTAAACCGCCTCGCAGGCTCGCCTCGCTGTCCTTCCGGGCTACCCGAAAAGGTCGGCGAAGCGGACGAATTGGGATTTTGCAAGAGTGGAAAAGAGGTTATTATATCCAGTTCAGGACCACATCACGGGGAAGAACCTCCTATTTCAGGATTTGCCGGCTCCGGCACCATCTTTTTTACCGGTTGCAACCTGAGATGCCTTTTCTGCCAGAATTACCAGATTAGCCAAGGATATGAAGGCAGACCAGTTACGATAAATGAACTGGGTCAAATAATGATTTCATTGCAGGAAAAAGGCTGTCATAATATCAATCTGGTTTCACCGACCCATTTCGTTCCGCAGATTTTAGATGCTCTGCTTTATGCAGTAAAAAAAGGGTTAACCCTGCCGATTGTCTATAATACAAATGGTTACGATACAATAGAAACATTAAAACTGCTTGATGGTATTGTTGATATTTATCTGCCTGATATCAAATACAGTGATGATAAATATGCAGAGGAATATTCTGCAGTTAGTGATTATGCCGAGAATAACCGTCTTGCATTAAAAGAGATGTACCGGCAGACCGGTAATCTTTTACAAACTAAAATGGGTGTAGCAGAACACGGCGTAATTATCAGGCATTTAGTTTTACCACAAAAAATCGCCGGCAGTTTTGCCTCGCTTGATTTCATTAAACAAGAGATATCAAAAGATGCTTATATAAGTTTAATGTCACAGTATCATCCGTGTTACAAGGCGCATAAACATTCGATGCTTAATAGACGTCTAAAACAATCGGAATATGATGAGGTGGTACGATATGCGGAATCTTTGGAACTGGGAAATTGTTACATCCAGTCATTAACCAGCAGTGATGATTATTTGCCTGACTTCAATAAAGAACAACCTTTTGATAAGCAATGATTGATTTATCAATAATTCTCTATCCCATATACTTCATATATGATATAGATTTTTGAGATAACTATATATAAATGAAGTGCCCTGTGCCAAGAGGACGAAATATCAATCGGTATAAAACATCTAATCACCCTCACCTAACCTCTCCCATCAAGGAAGAGGAATGGGACGGTAACCTTGTAACCCTGTGGCAAGACCGCAGGGAATTGTAAATTAAATAATACTTTAAAAATATTGACAACCGAATAACACTTAATCAAAATAATAAAATTAAGTCTATTTGATCAAAAAGATGAGAGCTTTAATTCTTGGTGCCGGCTATGGCGTTCGGCTGTATCCATTAACGGCAAATACCCCAAAACCTCTTTTGGAAGTTGCAGGGAAACCGGTCATTGAATGGTCATTAGATTGGTTATTGCCGAATAAAGAAATAGAACAAATTATTATTGTCAGTAATCATCGTTTTTATAACAATTATCAGAAGTGGTTAAAAGAGAAAATGTCCATTAGAGGGACGCCTTATTATCAGTGGGGGGAGAAAATTAGTATCTATGATAATAAAACCGTCAGTATTGATGATAAATTGGGGGCTATAGGAGATATTCAATTCGTTATTAATAAAGATAACATTAAAGATGACCTATTAGTAGTAGCAGGTGATAATATATTTGAAGTTGATTTGGTTGATTTTATTAAGTATTTTAAGAAACACGGTTCAACTATTGGATTAAAAGATTTCAGTAATGTTAACAAAAGCATTCTTGGGCAATATGGTGTGGTTACATTAGACGAAAACAATAGAGTTATAGATTTCGAAGAGAAGTCACCCTATCCCAAAAGTACATTGGTTGCTATCGGTCTATATATTTTTTCAAGAGAAACCCTTAAACTAATCAATGAATATTTGAAAAATGGACTTAATCCTGATGCACCAGGTTTTTATTTGCAGTGGCTTCATAAAAAAGAAAACCTATATGGATATATTCTCAAAGACTGTTGGTTTGATATTGGTGATATAGATTCATATGAAAAGGCTTCAAATTATTATAGTAGTAAATATGTAATAAATCAATCATTAAAACAACGGCGAATCTCAACATTAAATAAAGTACAGAAATATTAATAAAAAACATCAAATTAGTAGAAATAAAATAGAAATTTGATAATATAATAATTATGCCAAAACTAAAAGGGAAACCAATTGTAGGACTAGATATAGGCTCCCAAGTTATTAAAGCTGTAGAATTAATCCACTTACCTAAAATGAATAACTATGCTCTCAGTGGTTATGCTTATCATGAAATCCTTTCTGGAGAAAATATAAAAGAAACATTAAAGAAAATATGGGAAACACATGATTTTCACACCACAAAAGTAGTTACAGCAATATCAGGACGTTCAGTTATAGTTCGTTATATAACTATGCCAGAGATGTCTGATGAAGAATTAAAAAATGCCATACAATATGAAGCAAGTAAATATATTCCATTTGAAATAGATGAAGTAATGATTGATTGTTTACGTCTACCAGATATAAAAAAAGAACAAAAAAGTGGTGGAACAATAAAAGATATGCGGGTTCTTTTAGTAGCTGCTAAAAGAGACAAACTTGATGAGCATATTAACCTTTTAGAAGAAAGTGGTCTTTGGCCTATTGCTATTGATGTTGATTGTTTTGCATTAGGTAACTCCTTTGAATTAAAACAGTCAAATAATCCATCATCAAATATAGCAAATAGAGTAGCAGCTCTTATAGATATTGGAGCAATGAAAACAAATGTTAATATTATGTCTGAACTTCAAGTATCTTTTACTAGAGAAATCTATATAGGCGGTAAAGATTTTACTGAATCTACCAGCAAGAAAATGGGAATACCTGAAAAAGAAGCAGAAGAACTCAAGAAAAACCCCGGTCTTAAATATGAAGAAGTTAAAGATTATATAAGCTCTTTTCTAGATGATCTTACTCATGAGATAAAACTTTCATTTGATTATTTTGAACACCAGTTTGATAAACCGATAGACGATATCTATCTTTCTGGAGGCTCTTCTTTATTGCAAGGATTAGAAGAATCATTTGAATCAGCATTTAATAAAAAGCCTATTCGATGGGATCCGTGTGAGTCATTTGAAGTCTTGTCCGAAAAAATTGATACCCCTGAATTAAAGGAAAAAGCCTCTCAATTAGTTATAGCTACCGGACTAGCAGCAAGAATAAAAAAGGATTAATATATGATTTGTATTAATTTACTTCCACCGGAAAGACAGCGTAAAGAAAGAATTCCCTTACCTAGATTTTTAGCAATGAATGCTGCAATAATTATTTGTGCACTTTTATTAATTTGGAATGTATACCAATATAGAGAGACTAAACAACAAAGTGCAATTTATAATACAAAAAAGGAAGATCTGGAATCCTTACTGAAAAAAGTTGAACTTTATGACCAAATGTTAGTTGATGAAACAGAACTTAATAAGTGGAATAAAACCGCCGCGGAAATAAAAAATACTCGTTCTTTCTTATGGTGGGAAAAAATAGATGAACTATGGGATGTTATTCATAGTTCTCATGATATTTGGATCACTTCGTTACAAGCATTGGATGGTCCTCCTCCTGGTCGCCGTGCTGATACAAAAATAGAAGCATCTATCAGTATGAATTGCCTTGCGGCTGGATCATCTTCAGACAGAATGACTAGTTTTAGAATAGAACTTAAAAATCACCCCGGACTAAAAGAAACATTTAATCTTGGATTAAATGAACCACCCCAATTTCAGGTTATTGCTCAACCTGAATATAAGGAGGAATCCGCAGTTAAATTTGATATAGACTTAGCAAAAGAACTTAAAGTAAAAAAATAATGAAACTAAAACTATCGGAAAAACAACTACTTATTTTGACTATTATTATACCTGCAGTTATTGCTGTTATTTTAGGAGTTGTAGGTTATTTTGTATTTTCTAAAAAACTTTCTCTCTTAACTAAAAATATTAATGAGACTTCCACCAAGATTACAGAAGCCAAGGATAGATCGGTTAAAATGGAAGAACTTGAGGGAAGACTCAGTAAATTAAGAAAAGAACAAGATGAACTTGAAGCACTTATGCCTACGAAAGAAGAAATTTCTTATGAGAATTTTATTGATACACTAACAAAATTAAGTCGTGAAGCAAATATTTATCTTTCTAGTGCCATACCTGAACAAAACAGAGGAATTCAGCCATCCATACAAAGTAGTCTTTTTGACAAAATTTCTTATAGGTTATCAATAACTGGTGATTTTTTTCAAGTTATATACTACATTTATCTCCTAGAAACCTATCAAAGATTTATTAAAGTAGATAGATTTTCTGTTAAACCGATCACAGAAAGTACTAATAATAAACTTATTAGATATAGTTTAGATTTGACACTAACAACTTATGTTTACAATAAACCTCAAACTAAAAAATAAAACAAACTAATTAAATATTCAACTATGCGTTTATTTTTTTATTCAATAACATTAGTCTTACTGATTTATGTATTACCAACAAGCTTAATCTCAGAACAAACCACTAAATCTTCTTCTAATTCCACAACAATTCAATCAGAAAAACCCATTAAAAACTTACCGGAAACTGCTAAAAACGATGAGAGTTGGTATGTTATTTTATTAAAAGGGGAAAAAATTGGTTACATGAATACTTCATTTAGCGAATTAAATAACACTTCTCAAAAAAATTCTCAAGTACAAAAGTTATATAAATTCTTAAGGGAAATTTCATTTATTAAACCTTCTTTTTTGCCATATCAAAAATTAACCGAGGAAATTCAAGTTAATGTAGATAGTTTGGATTTCCAAAGCTTAAACCTTAAACTATTATTAATAGATAATCGCGAATTTATTCTTAAGGGCATTAAGGATGAAAATAAAGTAAAGTTTTCCATCACAGTTCAAACCGTATCATCTACCAATGAACCGATTCCGGAAACAAGTAACCAAGAATTTACACCTAAAGAAAATTTTTATTCTGAACAATTATTAGGCACTGCCTTAATTGAAAACAATTGGTCTGTTAATCAAAGTTATCCTCTAAGATTTATTAGCTATTATAATTCAAGTAACTTCTTTACTAATGCACACTTAATGGTAAAAGAAAAGACTTCTCAAACAATAATGGGGACACCCACCGAAGGATATCTTTGTTCTTTAATTATTTTAGATCCCGCGGCAAGTGTTAAAGAAATAGAATATTTTATAGGATTAAATGGTATTCTTCTAAAACAAACTATTGGTGATATTAATATTATCAAGGTAACAAAGGAAGAATTTGCAAACAAAGTGAATAATAATAAACCTATCTTTGAACGTCGAGGACGTCCTGATCCATTTACGATTAAACTCACGCCAGTAATAAAAAAAAGTTCACCTAATACCACATCTTTACAACAACCTCCCACACTACCACCTGATATACAATTATTAACTTTATTGAAACAAGCAGAGGACCAATTGAAATTAATGAAAGATATTTACGATAAAACTCCAGAGGAAGAAAGGGATAAATTATTATCTGCACCATACCAAAAAATATTGGATATTTATGAGCAAATAAATTGTACTGATAATAATACTGCTAAAGAAAAAATGGCTTCGATTCGTGACGAAGCTGAAAAACTTTTCGCTGGAGCTGAAAAAATTTATGCTGAAGCCCGTTATATAAAAAATGAATCTCAAAAGGATTTTGAGTTAAGAAATTTCAAGGATATACCTAAAAATTTATCCAAAATTTCAGAATTAGCCGAAAGAAAAGAGGTAAAAGATACTGAATATCTTCCAGAGATATTAAAATTAGTTGATGAAATGAAGGAACTATCTCGCCGCGCCAAAATAATAGAAGAATTCTTTTCTAAACAACCAGTTGTTAACGGTATTATTTATTATATTAAACCAGAAGAGGTTAAATTACCACCGTTAATTATATATTTCCTTGGTGCAGAAATTTCCTTGCCAATATCTTATTTCAAGCATATACCTGCCTCTACAGTTATAATTAATAATAAAACCTATGAAGAAAGTAATACAATATTAGATAATCTTGTAATAAAAAAAATTATGCGTAATTCAATTACATTCAATTACAAAAATGAAGAAATTACGATAGAATATAAAAGCAAATAAAAAAGGAGTTTTATATGGAATCAAACCGAAAACTATCTCTCATCATATTCCGTTGTCTAAGTATTATTTTATGTATAATAATATTTTCCAGCATTGTCTTATTAGCTCAAGAAAAACAAACACCCACTGCAATATCATCATCTTCACCAACTCCATCAGTAACAGATAAACCGTCCATTCCGACTATCACTGTTGAATGGGTAGATAAACCTCTTAGAGCCGCCTTAGAAACTATTGGTGAAATTGCAAACGTTAATATAATAATTGATTTAAGAATATCTAATGAAGACACCATTACAGTAACGTTCAGAAATTTAGATTGGCATTCTGCACTGGAAGAAACTGTTATGATTGCTCAATGTATTTTAGAAGAAGCAACTCCTTCACTTTTTAGAATAACTAAACCACCGACAATAAATATGGATCTTAAAAATGCTCCATTAGAGGAAGTAATCCGTAATATTGCTAAACTTGCTGGTATTAATGTTATTATCTCTGAAGATATTAAGGGTGCAGTTACGATGATACTATCAGACGTACCATGGTTAGAAGCTTTAAATAACATCGTTAAAACTACCGGATTTAGTCTCGTACGTGAAAAATATAATGTTATCCGTATAGTTAAAACCGAGACATTAAAAGACCAATTAGAAACAAGAATTTTCCGGTTAAAATATTTGAGACCACCTGCATCATTCAAAGCAACTATCGTAACACCATATGCTGTTGGTAAGGTCAAACCAACTGAAGACGCTATTAAAGAATTTACTTTATTGAATATCCTTAAAAATATGTTGTCCCATAAAGGAAACACTCCTATTGGTTCTTTGGAATATGATACTAAGACAAATAGTATTATTGTACAGGATATTAAAACTGTTCTTGATTCGATTGAAAAAATACTTGACCAGTTAGATGTAGCTCCCAGACAAGTATTGATTGAATTAAAATTTGTTTCTACTACTAATGATGACCTCATTAACCTTGGTTTAAAATATGAGTTCGGAGGAACTGTAAACCCAAAATCTGACATAATAAAAGCAAAACCAAGTCCTGCGAGTATTTCTACTACACTTCCTTTTGGATTTGGACGTAAGCAAGATACTTCTTTTAATCAGTTCTTCCTAAACTCATATGATGCATCTACGATACTAAGATTATTTAAAAGCGATACTAAAACAAAATTTATTCAAGAACCTAATTTACTTACTATAGACGGAGAAGAAGCAACAGTATTTGTAGGCGAATTAATCAGGTATCCTCAAATAAAAGTCACATATTCATCGGCTGGTATTCCCATGTATGAATTAACTGAAGCAACGCCTATAAACGTCGGATTCCAATTGTGGGTTACACCCCATATAGTTCAAGACACAAATAAAATTATTATAACTCTTATCCCTCGTTTAGAAGATCTCTCTGGACAAGATAATGGTTTTGAAACGTACGAAATTGCCGGTCAAACCCTTCGTCTTCCAAGAGTAAGACAATCAACAATCGTAACTAATCTAATTATAGAAAGCGGACAAACCGCAATTGTCGGAGGACTCGTGGATGAAAGACTTACCAAAATACTTGAAAGAATTCCTTTCTTAGGTGACATTCCATTTGTTAATAATTTATTCCGATATAAATCGGGCACTCTCATCGAAAGAAAATTATTAGTATTTGTTACCCCTCGTATTATAACATCAGCAGAATCAACCGTTAAGATATTGGAAAATAAAATCAAAGGTACAGAAGGATCTACAGAAATAGATACTTCTAAGAAATGGAAATGGGTAAAATAAATAACTTTACAGGTATGGCAAATGCCAACAAAATTTCAATTCCTGTTGCGCTTAAAAAAAAATGGACGTGCTAAATACCTATCTCAACGAGAATTCCTTAATATTATCGAACAATCTATTCGTCGCGCGAATATCCCGATTATCTTTTCTGAAGGATTTAATCCTCGTCCCCGTCTCTCTTTTACTACTGCTTTAGCTGTAGGAATTTCCTCAGATGACGAAGTAATATATCTTCAATTTTCAGAATGGTTAAATCCCAAAGATGTTATTCAAAAAATTAACAAAAAATTAATAGAAGACATTGTGATTTCAACTGTCAAACCTTGTATACCTCTACGTCAAGATACATTAGATCATATAAAATCATATCAAGAAACCGACAAAGAAAATACTATTAATAACTCCATTTCTAATGGATTTAATGTTGAATATAAAATTACCCCTCTAAATGATATGGCCTCAAACGAACTGCTTAAATTATCCCAAGAAAAAATAGAGAACTGGATGAATCAAGTAAATCAAATAGTTCAACGCGATTATATAAATAAAAATTTTAAGGAGATTAACATTAGAAATTATGTTCAAAAAATAGAATTAAAAAACGATTTGCTTTTTTTGACTGTCAAAATAACGAACAAAGGAACAGCTAGACCTAATGAAATCATTTTATCATTAGGTCTTAGTGGAAGTCTAAAAGATGGTTCTTTTAGTATACATAAAATAAAAACTTTTATCTAATAGTCCTTCTTAATAATACTAAGTATAGATGCTTATTACTGGTCATCAGCCTAATTATTTACCTTATATTGGTTTCTTTCATAAAATTTCACTTGCTGATATTTTTGTTATTGTAGATATAGTTCAATATGTCAAACGAGGACCCTTTGGTTGGATTAACCGTAATCGTATAAGAACATCTAATAATTGGATTTGGTTAACGGTACCAGTTAAAACCAAAAATAAATTTTATCAACCTATTGTAGAAACAGAGATAGACAATACAACACTCTGGTCTCGAAAACATCTCAAGAGTATAGAAAGAAATTATCATCAAACACCACATTTTCATAAATATGCTGATTTCTTCTACCAAATCTATCAGAAAAAATGGGATTTACTTACACAACTAAATGAAGCAATTATTTTTTATATAATCGAAGCATTGGGTATCAAAGTAAAAATTAGTCGCGCATCTCAATTAGGACTTAATTACTGTTCCAAACAAAGTAACTCAACATTATCAGATAGCTCCGCTACAGATTTAATAATAAAGATATGTCAGAAATTTGATTCGGACTTTTATCTCCATGGAAAACATGGTCATGATTATCTAGACAAAAACAAACTAAACCGATATAATATAAAATCTTATTACCAAGATTTCCACCATCCATTATACAAGCAAATATACGAACCATTTATACCAGAATTATCGATAATAGACCTTTTGTTTAATTATGGTGATAAAAGTCTGGAAATAATTAAAGACAGCGGCAAATATTTTGAAATGACTTAATAAAAACGATGAGTAACTGGTTGATTATTTATTTAATTGTCTTCCTATCTTCAGGATTAATTTCTTATTTTGTTACATTCTTAACAATAATTATCTCAATCCGCTTAAAAATAATAGATAATCCTGGACCCCTTAAGATGCATAAACAACCTACTCCTCGCATTGGAGGAATTGGTGTTTTTATAAGTTTTAGTATTTCTACTATTTTATTATTATCGAAATCATCAATGGCCGTCTGGTTTGGCTTATCAATACCGATTGACCATAGAGTTTCAAGTATTATTATTGGTAGCAGTATTGTTATGCTGGTAGGTTTATATGATGACATAAAATCATCTACTTCTAATGGAATTCCAGCAGTAATGAAATTAATAATTCTCTTTGGAGTAACTATTATTCTCGCACACGGAGGAATTTTATTGAATTTCCCATTACCTTATACGGTTAATTTCATATTAACTCTTTTTTGGATAGTTGGTGTAATCAGTGCTTTTAACGCAATAGATAATATGAATGGTCTTGCTACTGGTTTGGCAATAATTGCATCGGGTACTTATGCTATTATTGCTCTTCAAACTGGTCAGTGGTTATGGGGTATTTTAGCTGTTATATTAATGGGTAGTAATGCTGGATTTTTACCTCATAATTTCCGATTCAAAAAACAAGCCGCCATTTTTATGGGTGATAGCGGCTCATTTTTTATTGGATTCACATTAGGCGTACTAAGTATTATGGGTGGCTGGTCAACAAACCCTATTAAAGCCGCTATTATTCCTGTTATCATCCTTGGCATTCCTATCCTTGATTTGATTTATGTTATTATTCGCAGATATCGACAAAAAATCACTACAAATATTTCTCAAATTATCACATACACAGGACATGACCATCTTTCCCACAGAATTAATCATTTTTTATCACCTCGTCAAACAGTTTTATTCGTCTATCTTATTTCTTGCACGCTTGGACTTGGTGCAATTGCACTTAGAAATACAACAAAATGGGAAGCTATCCTTATATTCACTCAATATCTTTTAGTATTCCTTATTATTATTCTCTTAATAGAATTTATTCCTAAATCAAAATAATTAACTGTAGTGGTTATTAGTCAAAAGTTGTCATAAGAATGGTAGACAACGACCTTTATGGTCGTTGACATCAACGAGGATAAACCTCGTTGTCTACCCAAACTGAATGTAAACTTTCGGTTAATAACTACTATATTTTCCCTCTTTAAGCACCTTCAGGCAAAGTGTTTAAAATACCAATTTTTGATATAACTACATTTAATACATAGGATTATCACTATTTTAGCACCCCTGTAAAACCAGCCGAGGGAGGATACCCCCCGGTTATCACCCGGTTATCCCCCGGATACCCCACCACCCTCCGGTAAGGGTGTATCTACCTTCTATCCCTACCCTAATTACCTTCTACTACCCCCTCAATAGGGAACGGATAGACCCTGATTACCCTACGAGTAGAGAGGTATTCACCTTCTAATAGAGGGTGATTACCCTTCTAATAGAGGCGAATTAGGTTACCAATAGATGGCTATTACACCTCTAATAGAGCCGAATTATCCTACCAGTAGTCCGGTAATACAGAACCAGTAGAGGCGAGATACCCTACAGTAGAGGGTAAATACCCTTCCAACCAAGGCTAATTAGGGGTCTAAGTATGTGGATTTTTCTGGCTATATGAGACCTGCCTGCAATGGCAGTATGGTGCCTGCCCTCTGGGTGTCCCACGAATTCACAGCAAATATTATAACCTATGATTATATGTCTGATATGTTGATATTCCCTGTAGAAAACTATCTTATTTGGTTTGCTCGGATATTTGGAATTGATTTAGATTTTTATTGTAGACCAATTTTTCTTTATTAATATACCACCACTCCTGCCATAATTTAATAGATTTTTGGTTTTCCTCAGATGATGCTTCTGTTTCTATATTGTAGTCAAAAGATAATCCTGTAAGACGACGCAGAAGAAACCAACTACTCCATCGAATTGCTGGATTCTCATCTTCTAATGATTCTATCATCTTTTTAAGAGTGTTTTTTTCATCAATCGGTCCATAATTTCTAACTACCCATTGAGGTGCGGTTATTATTTCTATTAGCGCCTGAGATTGTTTGTTGAATTCACCCCCTTCACAAATATAGGTTATCTTTCTAATGCGATTCTCATATTCATATGTTGGTTCTTTACTGATAGGAATACGTTTATCTTTAAGTGCATCCTTGATATCTCGTTCAATATGTGAATTTTTGACTTCTTCAGATTGAATCTCATCGACATATCTTCTTTTTACCGAATCGAATAATCCGCCAATCATTATCTCAAAAGTTTTGGCTTGCCTATCAACATTTTCAAATATAGCCAATCCAATTATTTTTTCATTAGGCAAAATTGTCTGTTTGGTTCGTAATTCCTGACAATTCAAATAGAAAAATTTACCTTTAAAATCTTTGACTTTATCCTTTCTAACTCCCAAAGATAAACCTAAAAGTTTCTCTTCAGCAAATATAATCTCGTCTCCCACTAAAGGTTGTAATGAATCTTGGTAATACTTTATTTTTGGAGAGTAACCGGCAGCAATGAGGTTAGGATGATGCAAATCTATCTTAAGACAAGCATCTATGTTAAGCGGAATTGTTTTGTCTGATTTATTCGTAAGCGTGTAAAGAAAGTAGTAGTAATTTTTCAGCTTATTGGAGGCATCGCTATAAGTAAATATTTTCAACGGCTTATATTCAAAATCTATTTCCCATCTTTTTTTAAGTTCGATGTAAGCATTAGTAATGTTACATAAAAATGTTAAAAGAACTATGGAAACCAAGATGCGAAAAAAAGATAATTTTATCATATATTTTTAAATTAATATATTTCCGATTTCCCGTATCTGGCATAGATGACGAGAATAATTATAATCTATTCCTGAAGAGATGACTCAACTTGTTGCCACTCAGTCGTATTATACTTAACCTCAATAACTTTTCCTCCCCAATAAAGAACATTAATAGGATTTTGACCTTGTTTGGGGTCATGATTTTGTGCCACATCTGCGCCGATAGGGTCTGATTCTACAAGAGCATCGCTCACATCGAAATTTGGTCCGCGATAATGACAAATACCGGCTCCCCCAAATCCGCCTTTTAGTGGACATATATATAAATCATCTCTATTCTTTTCCTTTAGAACAGCAGTATCAGAAGTTGGTAGAGTTCTTAAGACTTCCCAGAATTGTGCCCCTCTGTAACTATCACCACGGGGATATATTTTGAATTCAGTATCATACATTACCAACGCTTGATACAATTTCGCGAGATTATCACGGCATTTCATTTTCTTCGCATCTGTTCTTATCTTTGCCATACTTGGTATAATAATCGTTGCCAATATGGCTATAATAGTAATTACAACAAGTAATTCTATCAAAGTAAAACCATTCCGAGAAACTTTCTTATTTACCAGATTATTTCTTATCATTTATTTACTCCCCCATCTCTTTTTCAATTCTATTATTATTATAATTATCATATATTTATCTTTATAAAAATCAAGTAATTTCCACTAAATTCTGTTATTAATTAGCAATGCTGTTTGATTTTACTTATCAAACAACTACCTACCAGTATCTAAAAAATGCAACTGATTTTCTATGTTCCTTCACCCCAACTGGCCAAATATTTTTTCTGCTTTTCGGTAAGAGAATCGATTCTTGTTCCCATTGATTCTAATTTTAATTTAGCTATCCAGTTTTCTATTTCAACTGGCACAGGATAAACTTTCGGTTGAAGTTTATTGGCGTTTTTTACGGCATACTCAGTTGTTAAAGCTTGAGTAGCGAAACTCATATCCATTACAGTAGCAGGATGCCCTTCGGCACAAGCGAGATTAACCAGCCGTCCCTGACCCAAAAGGAAAATTGATTTTTTATCACTCAAAACATACTCTTCAACATTAGGCCTGATATCTTTCTTTATCTTTTTACTTAACTGTTCTAATGACGGTATATCTATCTCAACATTAAAATGACCTGAATTAGCAACTATCGCACCATTTTTCATCACTAAGAAATGTTCTCGTCTAAGAACAGAAATATCACCTGTGAACGTGCAAAAAATATCACCGATTTTAGCCGCATTCCCCATAGGCATTACATCAAAACCATCCATAATAGCCTCTATAGATTTTAATGGATTTACCTCAGTTATAATAACACGAGCACCGAGCCCTTTAGCACGCATGGCAAACCCTCGACCACACCAACCGTAACCGGCTATTACTGCTACCTTACCGGCAAACAGGATATTTGTCGCTCTTATAATACCGTCTAATGTTGATTGCCCTGTGCCATAACGATTATCAAAAAGATATTTAATCTGTGCATCATTAACAGCAAATATGGGATATAATAAGGCATTATCTCTTTCCATTGCTCTTAATCTGATAACACCGGTTGTGGTCTCTTCCATACCGGCAATAATATTATCAACCTTATCCCGTTGTTTAGAATGAATTAACGAGACTAAATCAGCACCATCATCAATGGTTATATGCGGATTATAGGAAAGAACCGCTTCAATATGTTTGTAATAATTATTTCTATTAACGCCCCTGTAAGCAAAAACAGGAATATGATAGTTTTTAACTATAGCCGCTGAAGTATCATCCTGAGTAGACAGAGGATTAGAGGCGCACAGAAAAACTTGGGCACCGCCAGCCGATAGAGTCCTGACTAAATTTGCTGTTTCCGAAGTAACATGAAGACAGGCAGCGATACGTTTACCTCTCAATGGTTTTTCACGACTAAAACGCTCTCGAATCTTCGCCACTACGGGCATATGCTTCTCAGCCCAGTCTATTTTGTTCTGCCCTACTTTTGCCAACTTAATATCTTTGATATCGTATTTCATTTTTTCAATGCCTTTCTTAATATATTTATTTTATCAGTCATCTCCCAGGTATAACCGGGTCCCTTTATGCCAAAATGACCGTATCTGGCAGTATGTTTATATATGGGCCTGCGTAAATGAAGATGATGAATTATCCCTCCCGGCGTCAAGTCGAAGTTTTTCCTGACTAATCTGATAATCTTCTCTTCGTCTATCTGGGCTGTGCCAAATGTTTCAACATCAACAGTAACAGGCTCTGCAACACCGATAGAATAAGCTAACTGAACCTCGCATCGATTAGCTAATCCTGAAGCGACTATATTCTTGGCAACATATCTGGCTGCATACGAAGCACTCCGGTCAACCTTGGTCGGATCTTTACCGGAAAAAGCTCCGCCACCATGAGTTCCCATACTCCCATATGTATCTACGACTACCTTGCGGCCTGTTAAACCGCAATCTGCATATGGTCCTCCCAAAACAAATCTGCCTGTCGGATTAATCAGAACCTTAGTCTTATTATCCATTAAATGTTTCGGTATTATGGGAACAATAATATGTTTGATTAAATCTTTTGTTATCTTTGAATGGCTAACTTCAGGATTATGTTGAAGCGAAAGAATTATCGTATTTACTCTAACCGGATGGTCGTTCTCATAATCTATTGTCACCTGAGACTTACCATCAGGTCTAAGGTAAGATAAAATGCCCTGCTGCCTAACCAAAGCAGCACGATTAACAAGTTTCCTCGCCAGCATAATTGGTAAAGGCATAAATTCAGCCGTTTCGCGGCAGGCATAACCGAACATAATTCCCTGGTCTCCGGCACCTAATTTCTTATTGCTCTTTTCATCAACACCTTGGGCAATATCCGGTGATTGTTTCTGAATGCATGTCAGCACGGAACACGTTTCATAATCAAAACCCATTTTAGCATCAGTATACCCGATTTCTTTAATGGTTCTTCTGACCACATCAGGTATTTCCACGTATGTTTTGGTAGTGATTTCGCCGGCTACAATGGCCATACCGGTTTTAACCATCGTTTCACAGGCAACCCGTGCAGTCGGGTCTTTGGCAATAATCTCATCAAGAATCGCATCCGAAATCTGGTCGCATATCTTATCCGGATGACCCATACAAACTGCTTCTGAAGTAAATTCCCGTCTGGCCCGCCGGGTCACCCTGTGGGTGGCTCGTCTTTTCATAAATAATTACCTTTCTCTTTATTATTTTCCTGAAATATCAACAGAAATATCTCAAGTGGTCAACCCCGTTAGAAATATGTCGCGCCTATGGCGTGACCGTAAAATAAATTAGATTGCTTCGTCGCTCCGCTCCTCGCAATGACAGTACGAACGATTGTCATTGCGAGCGTCAGCGAAGCAATCTCTATCAAACTTTGAAATTCTACACGATAAATTACTATTAAAATCTTAAAGATTTTATTATATCGTCATCTTTAATGTATTAGTTTATAAAATATTGTGATTCATTTCTAACGGGGTCAACAAATTCTTAATAAATTCAATATTTTTAATAGTTGCACCCTGGTATTGGCTTATAACAATTTGCGCCCGTTCGCCCATCTTTTTTAATTCTGCCGGTTCTTTAAAAAGATGATTAAGCTGCTGGTATAATGCGGATTTATCTATAACTGAAATAGCCGCATTTTCTTTTATAAGCAAATCCGCCATCTCCTGGAAATTGGACATATCCGGACCGAAAAGGACAGGCTTGCCTGACAAAGCCGGCTCTAAAATACTCTGTCCTCCGCGCCTAACAAAACTCCCGCCCACAAAAACAACATCAGCAATAGAATATATTTTAGATAATTCACCCAACGTATCAAGAAGAATAATAGTAGCCGCAGGCTTTAGCCTGCGTTCTTCTGATGCATATCTCGTTGACAATGTACTGCGACGAAGACTCTCAAATCCTTTTGTCTTGATGAGTTTCTCTACCTCATCAAAACGAAATGAGTGTCGTGGTGCTATAATTAATCTCAAATTATTGATGTCCCGTTTTAAGTTAGAATACACTTCCAATAAGATTTCTTCTTCAGGATGATGCGTACTCCCTCCTATAATGACTAAATCATTCTTATTAAAACCGAATATTTTCCTATAAGACACCTCGTCCGCTTGTCGGATGTGGTCTTTCTCTTGCTTACCTGTGCCTTCGGCAGATCCGCCTCTGGCGGAAAGATGTGATTTATCTAACAAGTCATATTTCATATTACCTGTAATCCTGATTTTATCAGGGTTAACTCCCAAGGTCTTAAAACGCTCAAAATACTCCTTATTCTGCACGCAAAAACAGGATATTTTATTCCAGATACGGCTAATAACAGGCTTTATAAGACGATATCTCATAGTTGAATGCTTGGTAATTCGGCCGTTCAATAAAATAACGGGTATTCTTTTAGAGGCGGCTATACGGATAAGATTAAGCCAGAGTTCCTGTTCAATAAGAATAATCAGAGCCGGGTTGATTCGTTTTAACACCCTCCTTATAATCAGACTTAAATCCAAGGGAAAGAAAAAACTTCTGATATCAGGATATTTTTCCTTGACTAATTCCTGAGCCGATGGGGTCAAGGTGGAAATGACAAATTCATAATCGGGGTAAAGTCTCCGTAAATTATTAATGAGAACCTCTGATGCCTTTATTTCACCTACTGATGCGGCGTGCAGCCAAATACAACGTTTTTGTCGGATGCGGGTTTTTCCTTGCATCCCTGTGCCTACGGTCATGCCACAGGCAGATTCGCCGTGGCGAACAGATCCGCCTTTGGCGGACCGATCATAATTGAAGAATTTAACAAATCCAAACCGTTCCAGCAAACCCTGCCGATGATACTTTGAAGTAAGAAACTTAAAAAGATAATACGGCGTGATAATGACAATGTATATAAAATAAACAAAATCTACGATTATCATACGTTATTCCACCGGGTCGTATCCCTTACCGCCCAGAGGATGACACCTTAATAATCTTTTAATACCGTAGAATATCCCTATAACAATGCCTTTTTTGTCTATTGCCTGGATTAAATATTCTGAACACGTCGGCTGAAATCGGCAGACAGGTGGATATAACGGCGAAATAACCCGCTGATAACACCGAACCAACATAATAAGAATAACACGGAATTTCATAAACAGTATAGGAAAGTATATTTTGCCACAGATTTCACAGATTAAATCAGTGTAATTTAAGAAAAAGGCGTATCTCACAGAGACCCAGTGAGTCCGGCTAATACATAACAGATTGGTTTAATCCGCTGGTGAAAAGAATTGGTTATAAAGAAATCATTTCACGGATTAAATCTTAAATCTGTGTAATCTGTGGCTAATTTTTATTGGCAATCTCAATTACACGATTTGCAATTGATTTGTGCTGACCTTAAAATCTCAAAGACACTGCAACTGTCAATGTAGTTCGTTCAGGCATTTGTCCACCTCCAGCCATTTTAGTTTCAACCATCTTCTTAGCAAACGAACCACCCACATCAATATTTAACAGCAGTAAATTAATCCCGACTCCGTAGGTGTAAACACTTGATGAAACTTTTGATGCAAGATTTTGAGATGTTCCGGCTCTCAATCTAAGAACGCCGATGAGATTGACTTCGGCACCCAATCCAAACATCTGCGATTCATAGCCATCTAAAAGGTCTGATTTATTCTTAGTCAAATCATAATCAGCCGCTGCAACTAATAAGCCGGGCAGGACATCCACAGCAACACCTGCCCGTATTTGGGGATAAAGTTTCACATCACCCGGACCTGCGTAGGCAAATTTTGGCGTATTAACATTCCTTATAGTTAACCCGGTACGAAATTGATCGTTCACTACGTATAAAGCGCCGACATCAATGCCTAAAGACATTGATTGCTTGGTGTACTCTTTTTTATCGATATCCTTTTGTGTTTCCTTACTGCTTTTCAGTGCCTTATAACCAATATAATTATAATAAGTCGTTCCTTCCATCATCTTAAGATTTGCACCAACTGATAAACCATCAAGAAATAATTGTTGACTATAAGAAGCTCCCACCTCATTAAAAATAATACCGCTGATTACCACACCGGATTTATTATTAGAAATACTTGAACCACCGACTAGACCTGCTGCTGTGGCTTGAGCAGCAAGAATAATACTCTGTTGAACTGCGGGGTCTGATGTATTGGCACCACCATGCTCGGCTAAATAAACAAATTGTTGTGCCTGTGTCAGAGTGCCGCTGGACCACCAGGGTTTACCTGCGATTGTCGCCGCAAGAGCGGTATTGGTACAAGCAGAAGAAGCTGTGCCGACAAAATTAGCTATACTGGATGCCATTGTTAAATGACCGTCATCTCCCACCGGGTCGATAGCACTATTGATAAAACCGTTACCGAAAACAGTCAATTGACCTACGGCAAAAGATATTCCACCCACACTGCTTACCAACATACCCTGCCCCGGTTTACTCAATTCGCTTGTAGCAATAGAGAAGAAATTAAGAACTTGTTCCGCCTGTGTAGTAGTCAGTATTGCACCACCATTAGTCGCACTTAAAACGACTGGCCAATTAATACCTTTACCTGCATTGTAAAGTTTATCCACCGATTTCATAATATCTCCTTCAGCAGAAACAGTGCCACCGAAAGGAATATACAATCCGAACTGGTCATTTTTAGTCGTAGCCCCCGGATTCCAATAATGTGCCGTAGCGCCATCACCCATCGCCACACCGGCACCGCCCATACTCTCTGCGCGTGGACCATAAATAGTCCATTCCTCGGCTGACACCTGAAGTGCGCTGCCAATCATAATACCCATCAATGCTACACAGGAAATAATACTTATCTTTCTCATCTCTTCACTCCCTTTATTTTAGTCCCTCGCAATGAAGAACATATTAATATTGTTAATTAAAAATTAAATTATATCTGAAAATAAATACAAGTCAAGTTTTTTATAAAAATATGAATCATCAATCTCATTCTAATTCGGAATCCGTAATATCAAAACGGGACGCAGATAAACCCAGCCCTTGCGTGCAGGGGCTGGATGAACACAGAGCCCGTACGGGCTACACAGATTAATATTTATAAGGAATCCGGGAGAACAGGAATTGTTCTTGGTTTCCTTATAAACCAATCCGTGTAATCTGTGGCTTTTTCATTGACCCCGATAGAAATGTCTGGTATCTAAAAAGTAATCCCTCGTGCTTCGCACTATGCTCTGCGAACTCGCCGAGGCGAAATCTCGCCCTTATGGCGGAGCGATACCCGCCCGAACCAGTCCGACAGACTCGGTCTGGCGGACGACCAAAAGATCGGGCAGGTAATTTATGTGATATGACGAATCCCGATTGTAATATTTTAGGGTAGTTGTAACATTATATATTACAAGGAATCAGATGGACCAATTTGTAATAATAGTAATTAAAACTCAAGGGGAAAATGAAATATGAAAAAAGTATTGTTGATTCCAATAATGATATTTCTTTGTGCCATTTTTAGTATTATCACAATAGCAGAAAATCCTTCTACGGGCTTAAAAACAGCCATTCAGAAAAAAGACAATAAACTGATTGAAAAAGCTGTGGAGGAATTAGTTCAACAAAATGATGAAAAAGCACTAAATGCTTTAACCGATGCACTAAATTCATTGGGACTATACCCGGAGCCATCGGCATATTGGACAATTTTAGAAGGTATTGGCCGTTTTACTAATAAAGATGTCATCTCTAAAGTAGCTAATCTTATTATTAATAACAAATATAAAGATTTAGGGACTGATTTACTTGCAGCAATGAAATCTAATCGCACTTCAACTGTAATTCCTCTTCTTGGCAGTGTTTTAGAAAAAGGTTCTTATGAAATGCAATTGGAATGTCTTCATCAATTGAGGACTATGAACTCTAAGGAAACATTAGAGACGCTTTTCAATTTCATTAAAACATTAAAACCGGAAAATAAGGATTTAATAAAAGAGACTGTTAGCATATTAAAAAATATTACCGGAATTGACAAAGGTAATTATCCGGAACCATGGATACAATGGTGGGAAGAAAATAAAAATAAAGATTCTTCAGGACTTATTCATCCTAAACAAATGGGTGGTAATATTGAACATGTGGGTCAGTATCGTGATATGAAACCAGTAGAAACATTGGATAAAGAAAAAATTCTTGTTCTGAGAAATGATAAATGCGATAAAAATGCCCCAGCGCTTGACAATAACTATGATAAAATAGAGGATATTCTATCAAAATTAGGTATTCCTCATACTGTAATCGGCAAATCAGAATTTGATAAGGATTCATATTCTCTGGACGATAAATGGGCAATCGTTATGAATTGTAATCTTTTTACAGAACATTGTTGTTCTTCTGCGCATGCACAAATGAAAGGTACAGGTCAAAAAGCAGGAGTAAGGTTATTCAAATGTCCGGGTCCTGATGGCACACATCAAAATCATAGCACTAAATTAAGCAATAATACCATAAAGAAAATCACGCAGTTTGTAGAAACCGGCGGCTATCTTTTCACTGAAGACCTGAATATTCAAGAAGTAATTGAACGGGCATTTCCAGGATATATTACACATACTCAATTTCTTTCTGAAAGACAAGTGAAGATAGTCCCGGCTCCAGGTGCTGCATTACATTCTTATTTAAAATACGTCTTTGAAGCTCCACCCTCAAGTTCAGACCAGGGTCCATCAGGAGAAAACTCGGGTGAAACAAAATCTGTAAAACCGGGAGAATTCCGTATTGATGCACAATGGAAAATTGATAATGACAGCCCTGATATAAAAATACTAAAAAAAGAGGCTGTAACTGTTTTAATAGTCAGTCCTCAAATTGCAGAAAAAAACAAAGATGGAGGAGCAGTTGCAGTAACTTGGAAGTATGGCAAACCTGTTATCCTAACCGGCAGTGATAAACCAACTCTTATGCCCGGTGGACGGGTATTACATGTAATGAGCCATTTTGGCAAGCAGAGATCCGAACTGGACGAATTTGCTTTACAGAATCTAATAGTTAATTTCTTTACGGAACTTAACGAACAGCGTCCAAAAGCTAAAAAAATAACCGCAAAATGAAAGGAGGTGATGTTTAAGAGATAGAAAATGATGGGGGTAACCTTAAAAATAATCTTTTGTTTCCTCTGAGGTTGTAGCGAGGGAGTTGACGGGCAAAAGGGAAACCAAATAAAACGGAGATTTTGTCAACAGTCTCATGATAAATAAGGAGAAATAAATATAATGAAAAGATACTTATATGGGACAATGATATCGGCACTAACGGTTATCGTAGTTCTGGGGATTATTTCCTGCCAAAGCCAGATCTCAACAAACGCACCAAGCAAAACCGGAGATACAGCCAAGGCAAAAGCCGTTCAGTCAATGAAGGAAAAAGAGATAGAATCTTATACCTGCCATATCTGCCCGATGTATCCTGATGTTCTTTCAAGCAAGCCGTCAGATTGCCCGGCCTGCGGGATGACGATGGTAAAAAAACAGGTGCCATCGTCCCGAATGATGCAGGCACTGCAGGAAATAGAGAAATTGAATACGGAAGGGATGGAATGTGTTCAGAAGTCAGAATATGACAAAGCAATGAAATGCTTCAACGCGGTTCTGGCCAAATATCCTACTAACCCCGGCACCCTTTATAATATTGCTTGCACCTGTTCTTTGATAGGCGATAAGGAAAAATCCGTAACCTATCTTACAAAGGCCGTAAATAATGGTTATAATAATTGGGAATGGATGGAACAGGATAAGGATTTAGACAATATCCGTAATGAGAAGGCATATCAGAAAATCATAGGCGAATTAAAATCAGAATACGGTAATCGACCGAAAGGCGGCTGTAAATGTAAAGAAGGTGGCTGTGGCGATGGCGGTGGCTGTGGCTGTGGCTGTGGTGGTGGATCCAAGAAATAGTTGAGATATGGGCTAAGTGTAGATGCCTATTTATCAACAACTGAAATTCTACGCGAAATAACCATTATAGGAGGACACTAAAATGGTAAACAAATGGAAAATATTGGCAGGATTAGTAACTCTAGTCCTGCTGGCGCTCGGCATAGTTTTTATCAGCGATGCTTATCTCACAAGCTGCGACGGATGCGGATGCGGTAAAAAAGGCGTATGCGGTAAACAAGGCGGACATGGTGAACAGCCATCTGATAGTGCGAAAGCAGAGACCACCCGTGATGACGATGACCCTGGGTGTCATGGTTGCACACCTGATAACCCCAGGTGTCCTGGTCGCCTTCTGAAAAAGGCCGATAAACTTCTCAAAGAAGCCGACAAGACAAAGGATGTTGCTTCTTTAATGAAGCATTGCGAACAGATGCTTAACAGAGCCGCCGAGATAATCACAGAGTGTAATCAAGTAACGGAAGGACCGGGTTGGTTTGATAGTCAGTCCGTAGAAATCGCTACTAAGTTGATGAAGAAATGCGTGGAAATAACTACAAAATGCCAGTCATTGATACCAAAGGACCAGAAGAAGAGCACCGAGAAAAAAGCGCTTTATAAGTGTCCGATGGGATGTGTAGAGCCGCAGGATAAACCCGGCAAATGCTCCAAGTGCGGTATGAATTTAGAAAAGATGAAATAACCGTTTTTCGGGGGACAGCCCATAATAGGGTATCAGGGGATTAGGATAAATAACTTTATTAACCGCAAAATGACAGCCCGCCTACGCTAAAGCTTCGGCGGGTCTAACTATCCGCCAAGGGCGGAAACAATTTGCAGATATCTGGCTCAACATTGCCAGTATTCTGCTTGAACCGGGCAGTGTTCTGCTCAAGCCGGGCAGTGTTCTGCGAAAGCGTCGCAGTGTTCTGCGAAAGCGTCGCAGTGTTCT